>CAYVCK010000108.1:0-1578 GCA_964450195.1 uncultured Gammaproteobacteria bacterium | reverse complement strand
TTTGAAAAACTGGTTGATCTAGGTTTTTAAGAAAACGGAGGAATGATCGTTCGCTCGAGATAATTTCGCATCACTGGTATAAGATAAGATTAAGACAATCACCCTCTGATTGTCTTTATTATTCTAGCATATTTTCAAAAATTTGTCAAGAGCAAAAAAATGGCTTAATGAAGCCTTTTAAAGAACCCATTTCCGGCGCTCGGACTCAAGTTTCTTTTATTCAATCTTTGATTTGATTAAATTCAAGGCGATGGTGTTGGTTGAAGAAATGAGAGTAAGTCTTTGAAAAAAGTCGTTTCTTGTAAAAATGGAAATTTTTGACTTATTCTCTCTATATCCTTCTTGGCCTCTTCCTCCCAATCATTATATTCTGCCATTGTAGTCTCGAATCCTCTACTCCATCTCACTTGCCATTCATAAGGTAAGGTCTTAAATCTTTTTATCAATTCACTTGCTGTTCTTCGATTGTTTCTTACTGGTTCAATCTTAACTAAAAATTGTTGCCATTTATTCAATATATCTTCTATGGAAACAGAGGTAGGTGAAAGAACCGGGGCGCTCACCGCTTCAATTATTTTTCTTAATCGTGCGGTTTGCGCATCTCTTAATTCCACCATTCTTTTACTTAAATGGTCAAATCGGGAGTATGGCGATTTTCCATCCTGGGAGTCAGCAAACATCTTTAAGTGATTAAGCATTGTCCCCTTTTCAATAGCGGGATTCATGTGTTTGTTGAATTCTACTTCATAGAAACCATCCTTTCCATAATCTTTATGTGTCTCTAATAAAGTTAGAAAGTGTCTAGCCACGAAACCAGGGCCATTAGTATCTAACCTATCGATCCAACGCGGAAGCCAAATGGCTAAATATGGATTACCTTCTTTAGTATCTCGGTAAGGACGAACAATCTCTCCTTTTATTTCGTATGGTTTTAAATAATGAGTATGAGCGGCTATGTCATATTTTATTAAATTTACTAGGGGTTTTTCTACTTTTAAGGAATTCAAAAAATCTCCAACCAACAAGGCTCCGGCCTCACCGTGACGTATTAATCTTTCGGTCTCTTGGTATCTTTTAACGGCCGTGCATCCTATATCATGAGAAATTCCAGCAATCATTATACCAGTAAATGCTTCGGTGGAAGAAAAATCTTGCTCTTTGTCACCAACTAATCTTAAAGCATTTATTGCGTCTCTGAGAAGATGGCCCTTTCCGTGACCTGGTTCAACTAGAATAATCTCTCTCTTTACTAAAGACCAGCCTTTTTCTATTAGTTCTATGGCTTTTTTAGCGGCCCCCTCTGTTTCCAAAGGCAAAATCCTCTCCGCTTCTTGCAAGGTAGAATCTATATCTAATTTTCGGAGACTTTTTATTTCCTGAACCATTTCTGGGCTATCCTCTCTTATTTTTTCTTTCAGTAAACCCAGCCTTTGTTCTATTTCATCTAAATTTGTTTTTTGTTCTTTAGAGTTAAAACTGGGTTCTTGCTCTATTTTTTTTATATTCATGGATATAAATTAACCAATGATGCGTAATTCGTTAAGTTAAGATGCTCTTTAAATTTAATAAGTTTTAGCT
>CAYVCK010000107.1:0-1610 GCA_964450195.1 uncultured Gammaproteobacteria bacterium | reverse complement strand
TATTAAGTATGCTCAAAAATATCACCAACTGTTCCCGATGTACTCATCTCATACACGAGGTTGTCTTTAAGGAAAAATTGTGATATAAATTCTTAACATATGATTACGGCATTGTCTACGAAAAAGTTGGCGCAAGTCAAAAAGCACGACTTCACTAAAGAGCTGAAGGATTTTGAATATGAAACTAAGTTTGATATTCAAGATAATAAACTCGGCAGTTTGGAAGTTTTGAAGAAAATTCGGCGCTGTTTCGACGGCAATAAACGATTTATACTTTGCGAAATTAAGGGTGGTGATAAACTACTGACCCGCGTTTCTTTCTTTTTCGGAAACAATACAGAGTACTCGCTTTTCCGGTATCGCGGCGCGAGAATGGTTAAGATGAAAAAGCATAAAATAGTTAAGGGCGCACCATTTAGAATTTTCAAAAATGTTGAGCAGTTAATTATTGATAAAGACGATTTTTCTAAAAAATTGAGCAAAGTAAAACATCGTTTCAAAAGACATAATTACCGCTTAGTTAATCTTGATAAATTTTTAAAAGAAAAATCGTCTTTGGTTCACATTGGTGAAATGGTAAAAAATCGAGTAAAGGATTTTGTTTTTGATGCGAGCGATGGAAGAATTTACGCAGTTGCGGTAACTTTTTGCAGAAGCAGAGACAAAATTCAAAAACAATTAGAAATAGAATATGCCGGCTATTTGCCAAGCTTCAAAAGTAAAAGACAAGGCGCGGAAAAACAAGTTATCGCTGGAGTTCAAGAGGTATCCCAATATATTTATAGCCACTTCCCGAAAATTTTACGATCATCAGTAGAAAAGAAATTTGAATTTGTCAAAAGAGCAAGTCCAGAAATATAATGATAAAAACATATCCACCAGTATTTATTTCCGGCCCACACGGCGGAGGGAAATCAACGCTTATAGAAAAATTAAAGCGTACCGATTTGTTTTTGGAGAATAATTTCGACATTGATTTTACAGTTGATTTTCCGAG
Organism: uncultured Gammaproteobacteria bacterium; assembly: GCA_964450195.1. Taxonomy (GTDB): domain Bacteria; phylum Patescibacteriota; class Patescibacteriia; order UBA2591; family CALHIP01; genus CAYVCK01. Next base: position 613 of record CAYVCK010000107.1, on the reverse strand, counting down.
CATCTCCGTGCTCTCTCATTTTGAGCGGAGTTTGTTACGCATTTATCATCGCTTTTTCATCACGAGTTACGCTCAAAAGTTAGCAAAAGAAAATCCGGGAAAAGTTATTCTAACAAACAGAACAATCTACGACTCCGAAGCCTACATTAACGCCTATCATGAGTTGAAATGGATTACAGAAGACCAATTTCAAAAACTTAATTTCGTGATTAACAATTTTACTTTTCGGCCCAATGCCATAATTCTTAACCCGCCCCTTGAAATAATAAAAAGTAGGTTGAGGAAAAGGCGCGGCGAGGCAACTAGGACAAATCGCGATAAGATATTCAAAAATGAGGATTCCGATGAATTTTTGAATAAACTTCATCATTACTTTACGCAATTCAAGGGCAGGAATGAATTTGTTTATGTAGAGGATAATGATGAGGAAGCTATACAAAAAATTATTGATTGGGTTAAAACTATCAAATAAATTTTATGGTCAACAAATCAGCGGCCATTGTAATAAAAAATAGGGGCGTTTTATATCTTCGAAAACGAGGTTTTTTATTCTATATTTTGCCCGGCGGCAAGATTGAGATGGGCGAAACAGAGCAGGAGTCACTGGAACGCG
>CAYVCK010000106.1:0-1763 GCA_964450195.1 uncultured Gammaproteobacteria bacterium | reverse complement strand
AGTTCAGCGTTTTTATGTAGATAATTAACATGATGGAGGCCGAGACAACCAATAAGACGATCTGTCTTCTTTAAAATGATACCAAAAACAAAATAAGACAAATTTTTATCTAATCTCTGATGGCCTCTAATAAACTTTTTAGCATCTTTAAGATGATAAGGATGTGGCGCGGCGAGAAGATTTTTGAGAACTTTCTTGAATTTAATATTTTGATAAATATCCTGCGCATCTTTCCGTTTGAGCGGTCTTAAGTAAATCCTTTGGCTGTTTAAAATCAAATCTGATTTTTTTATTTTAGGCAATTTTATTTTCATGAAAGTGTTGAATAGTTTCTAAATCTGTGTCTATCTGTGATTGCATCTGTGTTAATTTATGTAAAAATTATTTGAACACAAATGGACGCAGATAAGAACACAAATCCACACAGATTATTCAATGATCTCCTTCATATATTTTGGGGTTAGGTAATGTTTGGCTCGCGGTCATAAAAGGGTTTAATTGGGGTAGGTTTTTTCATTTTCGATAATCGTTTTATTGTTTTCCGAAAAGAATCCTGGTCGAGAGATTTAACCGCTAAAACTGGTATGTTAAGGACAAACCCAATAATGTTAGCAATGGTTAGGCCAATTCTTATACCAGTAAAAGAACCAGAACCCTGCAAAACAGCGATGCCCTGTAAATCTCCCAATTTTACCTTACTCCTTTTCAGTGTTTTCTCTAATAAAACTAAGGTTTTATCACCATGGCCAGCTAAAAACCTCACTTTAACTCGACCTCGCCATTCTTGCTCATCAAAAAGCCCAAGCTCAAGATCATAACCTTGAATTGTATTGAGAAAGAGAAACATACTTTTCCACACTTTCCACGATTTTTTCTTGCCCAACTTGTTTTTTTTGTTATAATTATAAATGGTTATAGTTTATTAATATTTTAATTTAAGAGGATTGTTTTGTCAAGTTATGTTTTCAGCCAAAATTTCACTTGATAAATTCGTTATCTCAAATCCTGATTTAACCGGCTCAATGGCCAAGGTCTTTATCCCCGCGCCTGAACCTGATCTCAAAGAAAAATTTGGCCAATTAATTCTCCTGCTGGAAATCAACTGTCAGAAAATCTATCCTCCGAAAGAGAAAATTAATAAAATTTATAATTTGATTGAAATTTTGGTTAGTTTTGTTGACAAAAAATATTATCAGGAAAACACTGAGGCGAGATGGGAAAAATATTTTGAAAAATTTCTTCAAGAACTAAATCAATGGCTCGACAACAATTTCTATACCACCGATCTAGGTGCTTACCCTTTGAATGTGGCAGTTATTACTATCAAAGAAACTAATATTTTATTTGCCTTATTAGGAGAACCGTCCATTAAGCTCTTTCAGCAGGAAACAATTGTTGACCTGTCGGCTAGTGAAAAAAAGTCTGCTCGATTTTCTCAAATCGTTAGCGGCGTTCTTAATTTTCAAGATATACTTTTATTTTCAACCGGCAACTTCTTTGATTATTTTTCTGTAGAAAAAGCGCAAAATATTATCACCAAAAACCAGCCGCCTGTCGCTAGCAAATTATTTCTCGAGTCTCTACGGGATCAAAAGGATAGAATTACTCTGGCTGGATTAATCATTAAAAACGAAGAAAATTCCTTACCGTTTGAAGCGAAAGAAACATCAGTTATCGAATCAAAAAAGACAAAAAAGACTAAAAAAGAACCCTTGTCAACAAAACCCGCTCCAACTAAAATTAGTGTTGAGAAAAAAGAGATT
>CAYVCK010000105.1:0-1853 GCA_964450195.1 uncultured Gammaproteobacteria bacterium | reverse complement strand
TCATTTCCCCCACACCCCTTTTCTTTTTGCCCGTCTGTTTTTCGGGGAGCTGGGAAGGTCAGGTATTGCGCTTACCCCGCCCTTGCCCGTGCGCGGGCAACGGAAATAATCTCCCTTGATTTTTAATGAAAGATTTTATATACTGGCATCAGTATTAAGGAAGAACAATACCTTTATATTTAGTATAGTAAAGTTTTACTACAATGTCAACGAAGTTATCCACAATAAGTAAAAACATTAAGAAATACCGATTAAAGAGGGGTATTTCTCAAGATAAACTCTCAAAGCTTGCCGGAGTAGCTTTATATACCATTACAAAGATAGAATCCGGTGCTACTCCGGACCCAAGAATTGAAACTGTACAAAAGATCGCCAACGCCTTAAAGGTTGGCGTTGATGACTTATTGAAATCAAATCATATAGAATAGAACAAGACAAGTAATCTAAATGTAAATAAATAATATAATAACCAGCATTATAAACGTTTATGCTTAAGAATATAAAACATTTAATTAAACTTTCTAGTAAATATAATATTCCGACAGAGGATTTATTATTACTTGATTTAAACTTAAGTGGAGTAAAATTAAATCTTCAATTAGGAAGAGTTAGATTTGAGTTAGAATCTACGAGTAAAGATATTTTTTCTTTAGCTCACAGTAGGAACATTTTCAATTTTTATTTAGCAATTCCCACAGTTGAACAATCTCATTATTTCTTCAAAAATGGAGGTCTCTTTTTAAATAACCATTTAATCGGCAAAGCATTGGGAGTTACTGAAGATTTTTGTGATTCATCTTATCCTCGAAGAGGAGGTACGGTTCTTAATATTAATCCAAACGCCAGAACATTATGTAGAGGATGTAAATTTTGTTATACAGTTTTCCAAATTCCAAGAGACAGAGAAACGATGATTTCGGAAACTAAATTAAGAAATTTTTTAAAGAATTGGTTAAAAGAGTTTGAAGTTGGCGACCTTTCGCATTTAATTCAGGTAGCTATTGTAACTGGTTGTTTTCCCAATGAAAAAAGTGTTGTTGAGTTTTTAAAGGTGGCAAAAAAGGTATTAAATGAATTTTCTTTTAATGAGGAGTTATTCTATTTTGGTTCGCAGATTACTACTAAAAAATCACTTCTTGAGTTAGAAGGGGCAAGACCTTTAGGGATATGTTTTTCTTTAGAATGTTTTGATCCAAAACATCGCCAAATTTTCTTAAGAGATATTAAACGTAAACTTCATTTAGAGGCTGTTAAAAAATTAATGATTTTTGCACAAAAGATGAGAATTAGAGTTAATTTTTCATACATTGTAGGATTAGAATCATTAGGGGTCATTGAGAAAGGATTTTCTGAATTTTTACCTTACATCAATAGTTTTCCAATAGTTAATGTATTTCAAGCTCACAAGGGCCAGAAAGTTCTCAGGCATAAAGAAGCTAATAAAATTGAGTATTATATTAAAGCGAGAGGAATTATAGAAGATGTTTTTAAACACACTTCTTTTAGGCCTAGACCCTGGGAAAATTATAGAAGCCTCTGGTATTTAAAGTTTGGAGAAAAGTTTTTAGATGATATTAGAACTCCTTTACCGTCACCTGAACATAAATTATTTAATAAAGTAGTCGCTTGTAAAAATTAAGACACAATGAAAACTATCATTTATCAAAATATTGATTATCATTTTAGGGCAGCAAACTATCTTACAGTCGCTCAGTTATTTTTGCGAGATAATGTTTTACTAAAAAGAAAACTTAAGCTTGATGATCTTAAATCTATAGCTTTAGGTCATTGGGGAGCATGTCCTAGTATTAATTTCCTCTACGCCCATTTTTGTCGATGTATTCAAATTGCAA
>CAYVCK010000104.1:0-1911 GCA_964450195.1 uncultured Gammaproteobacteria bacterium | reverse complement strand
TAAGTCGATAGTCGTAAGTCGATAGTCGTAAGTCACAAAAATGACAATTCGTCGTCTTCTTTTATATGATGAGAGATAAGGAGATAATTAGGGGCTTAAAAGAGCTTAAAAAGACCATTAAGCCAGATTCTGCTTGGCAAGCGAAAAGCCAGGCCTATTTATTGGCTTATTTTCAAGAAAAATTCCCGGCTCCGCTTCAAGAAAGGCGTCGCTTTTTTGTTTTAAAAACAGCTTTTACCAGCTTGCTCGTTTTAGTTATTCTTTTACTGGCTGGTTTTAGTACCCCTTATGCGGCTAAACATTCTCTGCCCGGCGAGTCTCTTTATCCGGTGAAGCGCTTTTCAGAAAAGGTAAAAATTTCTCTTACCTTCAATCAACAAGAGAAAACAATTTTAAGAGCCGAACTTTTAAGTACTAGATTTACCGAGGCAAAAGTTTTAGCTGGAAAAATTAATAAAGAAGACGGTCAAAAGATTACTCCGAAGTTAGTTGTTGCGGCCCAGGAAATGCATCGAGAAATTAAGAGTTTAAAAAGGGAAATTGCTGCCCAGGTTACCCAACCACTAGTTGATGTGACTTTTGATGAGGGTTCATTGCCGATTCAAGATGGTCGAGAAGTGGCAAAAATTGTTCTCTCGCCAGAATTAGAAAAAACTCTAAAGCAGACAGAAACACTTTTAAAAGAGAAAAACCTGGTTGCTGCTTTAGCTAAAACAACTGAAGCAGAGAAATATCTTACTGAACCGACAGATGCTCTAATCACCACACCAGAAATTCTTGAGTCAGAAGAAGAAAAAGCGCCAACTCAAACTGAATCGCCTCGGTTGCCTTTAAAACAAACAGCGCCGACTGAATCAGTGACTGAATCGGTAAAACAAATTTTAGAAAAAAAATTAGAAGATTTCAAAATTGAACCAGTCAGAGAAGAACCGATGAAAGTTGACCCAATCAGAGAATAATTGAATTCAGAATTCAGAATTCTGAATTTCGAATTTTGAATAAATTTTGAATTTTTAAATTCTAAAATTAGATCATTAAAAATTGATTCGAAATTAAAAATTAAAATTTAAAAATTGATAACTAAAGGTCAAAATTATACCTTATCAATCCATCTTTACTAATCTGCGTGAATCTACCTAATAATCCGCATTGATCTGCGCAGGAAAAGGTCGAAATTTTTAATCAGATGGATTTAGAATTAGACATTTCCCAGTTCGCGTAGGTCCGTGTAAATCAGCGTAAAAATCCGCGTTGATCTGCGTGGAAGAAAGGTCGAATCCGTCATTTGGCGGATGGAATGTCTAAAAATAAATTATAAATTAAGGTTACTAAAAATTTTGGAGGGGAGTTTCTTAGTAACACAAAAAGAGAAAAATGAATAATCTAAAGAAATTAACAATTTTAGGGGTGACTCTGAGTCTGCTTCTCTGGACCGTTGGTCCTTTTTTACCAGTTGCCAAGGCCGTGACCATCGTTGATGGTGATTTAGTCCGGGTGGCTGGTCAAAAGGCCGTTTATTTGATCCAAGGAACTACAGCCAGAGTTTTTCCTCATCACGCTGTTTATCATTCCTGGGCTTATCCAGCTGATTACTCAACTGTAAAAATTGTAACCGCGGCTGAACTTGCCACTTATACCACTGGTAACCCCGTGCCTTTCCGCGATGGTTCAGTTTTCCGCGGCACTACTTCTAGCTTGCATGGCAGGCCAACCCCAACTGTCTTTTATGTTGAGAATTCAACTTTAAAACCAGTTGTTTCTGGGACTGTCTACAAGGAACTCTTTAACGATCCAACCTATTCCAGGGTTGTTTGGGTTCCGGTTGACCTTTTGGATAAATTCGCTTATCCAATCGGGACAATGATTGAATCCAGCGCCACTTATCCGTCTGGTTTATTGGTTAAATATGGC
>CAYVCK010000103.1:0-2013 GCA_964450195.1 uncultured Gammaproteobacteria bacterium | reverse complement strand
TGGCTGGTGTAAGGGAGAAGGTAAGAGTTGTTTTGTTGCGTCTTTTAAATATTTGTCAATTTTTTGAAATATATGCCGGGCAAGATTTAGATCAGAAATTGAAACCAGAACAATCCTGTCATATTTTGGATAGATGGATTCTTTCTTATTTAGAAGAACTAATTGATAATGTCAGCAAAAAATTAAATGAACTTGATTTAGCCAGTGCTTGCTTAATGATTGAAGATTTTATCAATCAACTTTCTACTTGGTATTTAAGACGTTCGCGTGAGAGGCTCAAGGCCGGCCAGACAAAAGAGAGAAGATTGGCGAGTACAGTTCTGTTTTATGTGATTCTTAAGTTGTTAAAGATAATGGCACCATTGACACCTTTCATCACCGAGTATCTTTACCAAAGATTGATCGCTCATTGTCAGGCCAAGAAGAGTCAGAAATGGCCGGAAAGCATTCATTTATTTGATTGGCCTAAAGTGAACAAAAAGATAATTAATAAAGAACTAGCTCAAGAAATGGAAAGAGTTCAAACTATTTGTGAGATGGGTCATTCTTTACGAAATGAAGCCAAAATTAGGGTTCGCCAGGCTTTAAAAGATCTAGAGATATTTGCTCCGGCTTTAAGATCGAAAGAATTTGTCTCTCTTATTCGGGACGAGCTCAATGTTAAAGAGGTAAAATTTGTCCAAAATCTTTCCCAAGGCTCGGACTGGTTGACAAAAGCAAATGAAACCCTAAAAATAGCTTTAAATACTAGGATTACTAATGAACTAAGGCGCGAGGGGATTTTAAGAGAAATGATTCGACAGATTAATCTTTTAAGAAAAAAACAAAAATTTTTGCCGAAAGAAAAGAGTCTGGTTTATTATCAGACCGCCTCGGCTGAGATACGGGGTGTTTTAGAGAATTTTGAATTCAAGGTTTTAGAAGGGACAAATAGCCGTAAGCTGATTTTTGTTGAAAGTATTAACATCCCCCAAACTGAAGAAATGGTCATTAATAATCAACGATTAGTGATTGGTTTAAAAAGGGTTTGATAAATTGCTTATCTACTTAATTCGGTAATAAAAAGTTGAAAATTTTCAATTTTTGTTTGAAAATTCAGTCATTGAAAATTGATTGTCATTAGTCATTTTTAAACAAGTTATTACCAAATTAGTTAGTAGTTACAGATATATTATGCTTTTTCATGCCTCGGGTTTTATTTTAAGAATGCGAGATTTTCGGGAAAACGATAAAACAATGAGTGTTTATACTGATCAATTCGGCAAGATTGAGATACTGGTTCGCGGTGCAAAGCGGTTAACCAGTAAGCTGGCTGGCAAATGTCAGCCATTTGTTTTGCTGGATTTAACAGTTTCGCCAGGCCGGTTTTATTGGCATCTTATTGGTTTGGCGAGCCGTCAGCTTTTTAGAGAGATTTGGTTAGATCGAATCAGGCTAAAAATAGGTAGCAAAATTCTTCTGGCTGTAGATTCTTATCTTCGGCTCGAGAAAAAAGACCTTAAGATTTTTAAACTCATTTTTAGTGCTTTAGCCGTGCTTAATCTTATTTCGCCAGTTAAAGCGCATCTTATTTTAGAAAGTTTTTTGATTAAAATGGTTGGCCTTCTTGGTTATCAACCAAATTTGAAAAGTTGTGTTTTTTGTCAAAAAAAAGATTCTCCTAAATTAAAATTTTTTCATCTGAGCAAGGGTGGTTTAATTTGCGAAACTTGTCAAAACAAATTCGGAGACAGATTACCCTTTTCTCAAGAAGCGCTGAAAATTTTGTTTCAAATGATGAACGAGAAATTTGCTTTTTGGTTAAAAGCGCCTTTACCAGAAAAGAAGTTTGTGAGCGAAGCGAAAGAAATAATCAATCAATTTGTTATTTGGCACCTTCTTTAAAATTTTTAATTTTTAATTTTTAAACAAATTTTAATTTTTTAAATTTTGAAATTTAAGAATTATTTAGAAATTACCTGGCCGCCAATTGCCTTGAGTGCTTACTGATAAAAAATCTCTATATTAGAATAT
>CAYVCK010000102.1:0-2087 GCA_964450195.1 uncultured Gammaproteobacteria bacterium | reverse complement strand
AATTAAATTTTTAAAAAGATTTAAAAATGGTTTTGTTAAAAAATCAATTGGTGAGGCAATTTTTACTCCACCAACCCCAACAAAGATACTTTTGAAAAGTAGAGCAGTTTTTTCTAAGGGATGAAAAATAATTTCTAAAGGAAGAAAAATTAGGCAGCCAAAAATATTAAAATAGTCATGAATTAAAGAACCGCTAAAAGCCCGACGAAATTCTTCTTTTCTGGTAATATAAGCAAAAGCAACCAGAGTGTTAGTAATAGCTGTGCCAATGTTAGCGCCCATAATGGCTGGAATAGTCATTCTGACTGGTAAAAGACCAGCCGCGCAAAGAGAAACAAGAATAGAGGTGGTTAAAGAAGAGCTCTGAAGGATGGAGGTGACTAAAAGCCCAATAAAAAATGAAGAAAGAGGATCAGAAATTACTTTTAAAAGTTGTTCTGAATAATCTTTGAAGGCGGTCTTAAAACCAGCTCCCATCATCTGAATACCTAAGATAAAAATGTAAAGAGCTAAAATTAAAATAATGATTCTTAAAATTGGTTGACTGAGAAGGAAGAGCCAGATTCTTTTCATTCTACTTAAATCTTTAAAATTTCTAAAGTCTGACGGCTTTAATAATTCTTTCGCTTAAATACCACACTTTTAGTATATAACTATTCCAAATTTTAATCAATTCCCTATTTTTATCTCCCCACCTTGTTTATATTCTATTTTATCTGTATAAACGATAACCTCTTTACGTTCTCTCACTCCTACAACCTTCTCTCTGTGCCAATTAATAATCCAAAAAGCTCCACCTAAAATAATTACTGCCGAAATAATAATAAAAATTTGTTTTTTAGTCATAGGTTTAAGTTTAATCTTTTTAAATCTTTTTTTGTTAAAAGGCCATCTTGGGCGCCGATTTTGGTAAGATTAGCAGCACTATTGAAAATGCCAAGTTTGAGAGCCTTCTTGGTATTATTAAATAAAATCAGTCCGGCTAAAAGCCCAGAAGAAAAAGAATCGCCTGCCCCGGTGGTATCAACTTTTTTGGCTGGATGAGCCGGCTCGTAAATTATCCCATTTTTATCCATAACATAAGCGCCATCTTTACCACAAGTAATAACAACAATTTTTGGACCAAGCTTGAGAAGGGATTTTAATAGCAACAGCACATTTTTCTCGCTTTTTCTAGTCAGAACAGCACTTTCCGTTTTATTTAAAATTAAAACTTCTGTTTTTCTTAAAAATTTGGCGAGTTTATTTTTACCGGCTTGAAGTTGAAGTATGCCGGGATTCCAAACGACGCGGATGTGATGTCTGCTTGATATCTGAAAAACTTTATTTAATACAGTTTCCCATTTTCCACTCAAAGAAGCAATATAGACCCACTTCGTTCCAATTGCCAATTTCCAATTTCCAATTTCCAAACCATCATTAGCTCCGCGATAGGTAAAAATCGTCCGCTCGCCGCCTTTTGGCTGGATAATGGCGGAAACACCAGTGTGGAATTTTTCATCAATTTGAATAAATTTTGTCTCAACTTTTTTCTTTTTCAAACCATCAATAATGGCCTGACCCGAATAATCTTTACCCACTCTAACAACCGTTGCTACTTTTAAACCAAAATTTGCCAGACCGACCGCCACATTACAGGCACCGCCGCCATGAGTAAAATATGCTTCTCTAATATTAATTTTTGTTCCGGACAAAAAACAAATAAATTTAGAACTTCTTTTTTTTAGTTGTTCGATATAAAAAGTAAAATCTCTGACAGCTCCACCGATGGTAATGACGTCGTACATAAGATTACTAAATTACGAGTTGTTATTAGTCTACTAAATTTACGATTCTTTCAAATAGATAACCATCCAGCCCTTCTCAAAAAATTGTCTTTTATTTAGGCCCAGCGACTTTCCCAAATCATTGGAAATTTCTGTTTTTGCAAAATACATCGCTCGACATTGACTTTGAAATATAACCCGCATCAGTAAATACTTGTGGGCCCGGGGACTGTCCCCCAGCTAAAATGTTCTTAGTTTTGCGCCAAATTTTCTTTCTAAGGTTTTGGCTAGTTCAGAAATAACTTTGTCAACCTCTTCTGA
>CAYVCK010000101.1:0-2141 GCA_964450195.1 uncultured Gammaproteobacteria bacterium | reverse complement strand
TAAGTATATCACTCAAAGTTGCACTTCTAAATTGAATTTACCATTTTTTTATCTTTTATCTTTTATTTTTTATTTTAAATAAATCGGTTTATAACCGTACCCTTCCAGTAATTTTTGAAAATCTTTATATTTTTTACCGGCTAAAAGGCCGCCAGCGTATAATTTTTCCTGTGTCACATCCGCCAAACAAAAATCTGGCATTTTAAAAGCATTTTTTTCTTTTATAGTTTCAAATTCAAACTCAACTACCACCAAACCTTTTAATCCATTGAGAAAAATATCAACCTCCGCGGTTTTTCCTTTATATTTATAATAATATCTAATTTTCCGCACTTTTTTACCAGGAATTTTCATTAAAGCTTGATATTCATCTTTAGTTAAGGGAATAACCTGTTCTTCTTGGACTGATGGGTCTTTCTTGTTAATTGGTTTCTTTTTAACGATCTCATAGCGTCCATCAATTTTTCTAATCCTGATATAAGGATGCGGACTTGATTTGGGAATATAAAAATCAAATACCTCTACTTTTCGACATTTCTTCAAATTTTTCGGCAAATATTTTGTCAGATAAGTAAGTTCTAATTCTGTCATAATTGTCTAAAAATTTGAGATAGAATAAAAATTTGCTTTAAGAAAATAACAACTGCCTTGCTTCACTTTGAAGCATAGAAATTTTTCTTTGATCAAGGCCAATTTCTCTTTGAATTTGTCTGGGGTCGGCTTTTATCAAATCATCGCAAGTGATAATGCCGTGCCGTAGAAGTTTTTCTTGGCTATATTTCTCTAGACGTCGCAAAACTGTAATGGGATAAAGTTTGTTTTGCTCGATAAAATATTGAAGGTGTTTTTCTTCGGGATAAGCCCAACCGATCAAAGAAAAGTTTTGGCAGGTGGCATATTTTTTGGCATGCTCAGAAAATTTAGTGTTAGAAACCAAAACCGGCCGAGTAAATTCGGGACACTTTCTTGTTTTTGCTCCCTCTTTTAAATCAAGCCAGCAAGCCCAGATATAAAGCACATCTTTCGTATCAGTATAAATTCCTAGTTGATTATGGAATTTGCATTCGATCATTAAAATTTCGTTTTCTTTTTTTGCTAAAACATCAACCTCATGATCAACGCAAGCCCCGGAAAATATTTGGTTGGTTTGAGTCCAATAGCCCTGAACCTTAAAAATACGGCTTACAAGTTGTTCAAAATAAAAACCAGTTGGCCCCAAACGAAAAAGGGCTTCTCTTAATGAAAAACGCGAGGCGACCCCCGGTGCTTCTTTGCCTAAATAACGAAAAATCAATTTCCAAATTTCTCGGGTGGTCATACCCGGTCTGACCTGCCTGGTAATTTTTCTAGTAATTTCATTGGCTAAATCAACTGAAGCGCCAGCCCTTAAACAACCCCTTCTTACTTTTTCCGGCGAAAATTCTTGTTTTTTTCCATCGGCTTTGATGATGTACATATACTCCTACGAATTAAGTATAGTCCCAAGGATGAAGACAACTCTCTTCTAAATATTTTTGAGCTTTAACCGCTACTAACATATTTTTTCCTAATAATTCAAGATTTCTTTTATTCCATTCCAAGTTCTTCCTTTTGTCTGAAAAACAATAAATTATAGAATATGGAGGAACAATCATACCATGATTCAAGGCAATAATTACCATCGTAGATAAAGTACTTATTGCTCCTGATTCTTCTAAGGAGACAACAAAACCAGCAACTTTCCCTTCTAAATAAAACCCGCTTTCTTCTAAACAAGTAAGCCGATCTAAAAAATTTTTCATCAATCCCGAAACGTTAAACCAGTAAACAGGTGAGGCAAAGATAATGCCATCTGCTTTTATCAAAAGACTGTATATTCTCTGCATATCATCTTTAACTTTGCAAGGATATCGGCAAAGTTCGGAATCAGTACTATAGTGACCTAAACAGGGTTTAATTTTTTTATCAATTAAATGAAGGGTGTAAATTTTTCCACCATATTTTTCTATAGATTTCAACGCCCTCTTAAGAAGTTTAGCCGTACTTCCATTTTTTCTCGGAGAACCGTTTATGCCAATTATAAGTGGTTTGGTCATATTTTCATTTTATTTAAGGTTAATGTAAAGGATTTGGAACAAGAGATATCGATTTTTGTAGATAAC
>CAYVCK010000100.1:0-2173 GCA_964450195.1 uncultured Gammaproteobacteria bacterium | reverse complement strand
GACACCTTCTCCAAAACTGATAATATAGGGGTATAAATATGAATATGACCGACAAAGTTAAAAATCTAAATCATCATCAAGTTATCCTCTTGCTACAGGAGAGGTTGGTTTAGTTTTAATTAAATCATACATTTCTTTAATCCCGCCCAACCTCTTCGTCATGTAAGAGGTTTTTTAATTTCTAATTCAGAAAGTTTGGCCAAAAAATATGAAAGTTATTAAACTAGCTCAACAACTTATTTCTATACCGAGCTATTTAAGTCCAAAAACCAACGAAAAAGAGATTGGTAATTTTGTATTTTCTTATCTTAAACAATTTCCCTATCTGAAAGTAAAAAAGCAAAAAATTGAAAAAGATCGTTTTAACATCGTTGCAGAGACTGCTGGTGTGCCATGTTTATTTTTGGCAGGACACTTGGATACAGTACAACCAAAGCAAGGTTGGTCTAAAAATCAATTTCAAGGAATAATTAAAAACCAGAAATTATATGGTTTGGGTTCGCTTGATATAAAAGGTGGAGTAGCCGCAATCCTTGACGCACTTTCCGATTTTAGAAAAGTCTCTAATCTTATCTTGCTTTTTTATTGCGATGAAGAATACGATTTCAAAGGAATGAAACAATTTATTAAAGAGCCTAAGAGAAAAATCGGGGATTTGGCTATTTTTGTTGAACCAACCGATCTTAAAATTTGGAACACCCATCGGGGTCTTGTGGAAATTTATTTTTCTATTCAAGGAAAGTCTGGATACGCCGCTAATCCGGAGTCCGGCAAGAATGCTATCAATGGAATTATGGGTGTTCTCAATGTTCTCCAAGAACAGCTTAAAGGGTTTAAAGATCCAATTCTTGGTATCTCCTCTCTAAATATCGCCTATATCCGTGGCGGGCTTTACGAGGGGAAAAAGAATCGAGAAATAATTCTTGGGAAAGAGGGGAATAATATTGCGGATTTTGCTGAAGCTGTAATTGATATCCGTCCTACCAGACAAGAACTTCGGGCTGAAAAAATTGTAGCTTGGATTAAAGAATTTTTAAGGAAAGAGAGGTACGGGCTTATTAATTTTTCTATTCGTCATAACTTTAGTCCTTTTTATACCAATCCAACAGAACTAAAAATTCTCAGAAAGGTTTTAAGAAAAACTGTGGGCAAAATGGAATACCTTGATCCATCTAAAAAAGGTTATGGCGATGGGCAGTTGTTGCAGGAGAAATTTAATGTTCCTGTAGTTTATTTTGGTCCAAAGGGCGCTAATGCTCATGGAGTAAACGAGTGGGTAGATATAAGTTCTCTGAAGGAACTAAGACAAATTTTCTCAGAATTGATAGCTGTTTACTGTAAAACCGAGAAAGCAAAAAATTAAAATTTACTCGTATGGTTTACTTTTCAAAGATACAAAATTCCAATCATCATCACAATCTCCCCTTATGAGAAGGGGCTGATTGTGTTTGATATTCAAGCTATTTTAGAACACCCTCAGCCCCTTCTTAGAAGGGGCTTTTCTTTTCTAAGAAGGGTGTTTTTCGTTCTTTTATAAAACAAAAGGAGGTGAAACTAAAATGAAGAAAGTAGAAATTCAAAAATTGGATGTAAAAAAGAGGAAACTCTTGATAAAATGCGCGGAACTTTATTGCGAAATCTGGAAAGAACGACCATGGCACGAGTATTTCTGGACAGTGAAAGGTGTGATCGAAGATATAAAGAAACAACTAAAGCGTCCTAACGCAGTAGGGTTTGTAGCGTTGTTTGGCGAAGAGGTCATCGGTTTTACGTGGGGATATGAAGTATCTAAAAAAAATCTCCGAGAAATTTCTGGAGTAAAAGCACTCGATATTCTTTTTAAGAAGGGGCGAGTCTTCTACATCGATGAATTAGGAACGTCCTCTTCGTTCAGAAGAAGAGGAGTCGGTAAGCAACTCTCAAAAACTTTAATCGCTACTATTAGATCCCGCGGAATACGATGTTTCACTCTCAGAACCGATGTGAAAGCAATAGCGGCCAGAAACCTCTATGCTAAACTTGGCTTTAGGGATCTTTCTATTCAGGACGCTGAACATTCTAAGAGAACCTATTGGTTGCTCGAGTTTCTCTAAGTTTCTTTCTCCAGTGGCGGATGAAAAATTATCCGCCATTTTTATTGCAAACTACTTTCTTTTATGATATTCTTTTATTA
>CAYVCK010000099.1:0-2176 GCA_964450195.1 uncultured Gammaproteobacteria bacterium | reverse complement strand
CGTCTGGAGTATTATAATCATTTCCGAAGACTAAAATTTTTTCTCTCTTCTTCTCATTTCTTTTTCTTTCTGCATTTTTTTATTCTCCATGGCTTTCATGACTTTCTTGTGTTTTTATATTACTGGCTTTTAAATAGGTAATATTTAAACTTAACTTTGCCACTTAGTACCTAATGAAACTGGAATATTGATATCAACATCAATTATTCCTTTTATGAAAGATAATAAAACTATTTCATTAGGTGGTATTATATTACTCGAAAAAGTTGAAAAAGAGTTTGGTGTTTTTTCTGAGCTTTTTTCTGGACCTGGTGGAAAAGCTAAGGATTTTGTTAGTTGTGCAAAGCCACATGTCTACAACAAATTGACACACTCCGTCTCCATCAACCAGATATTGGAAGCGTATCCTGAGGAGATTACACAGTATCTTGGAATGAAAGAGCTACCTACAAAGAGAAGCCTTTATAGAACACTTGAGAGACTCATGAAGTACTTTCCAGTTCTGCTTGACAGACATCAGAACCTAATAAAGAAGCACAATCTTGTAGATTCAAACCAATTACTTGACTTTTCCTCGACTTATTTTGAAGGTAAAAAAGCAAGATTTGGGCGAGTTGGGTTATTCAAGAGACCATAGACCTGATAAAATGCAAATAAACTTTGGGATAGCAACAGGAATCAATACAATCCCTACTGCTCTGACAATACAAAAAGGAGGTGTTCAAGATAAGAAACACATGAGAGAGATGCTAAAAGTTATTCCAAAAGTAATACCGAAAAACTCACTTCTTATATTTGATACTGGTGCAAATACAAAGAAAAACAAAAACGATATCAGGGAGCTTGAATATCATTACCTTACTCTCAAAGCAAGGAAGGTAAAATCCTACAAAAATCATATTCAGTATTTCATGAAAAATCTTGAGGAAGGAAATGTGATGCACTTTGAGATTAACAAAAGGCATTATTCGTGTGTGAAAAGAAATGAAGGGAATGAAACACTTTTACATATTCTTTTCGCCAGAGCTTTATGAAACTCATATTGCAAAGAAAGAAAGAAAGTTTGAGAGGCAAAAGAAGAAAGGTAACATCCTGCTAAGAAAAAGGAAAATAGAGAAGATTCCTTCAGATAAAGGATGGGTGGAACTTATTCCTCAGCTTCAGAGAACTCTTTCTGCTCTCGATAACATTTACATCAACGGAACTGAAGGTTTCTTCATTCTTGAAAGTTCTGTAGATGATGAACCAGAGAAGATTCTTTGCTTGTACAAAGATAAAGACAAAGCAGAGAAGTTCATCAGGGCTTTGAAGGAAGGTATAGAGCTTAGACCAATAAGACATTGGAGCAAATATGCAATCATTGGCATATTTTTCATATCTTTCCTTGCGAATTTTCTGATAAATTTGACACTTTTTCTGAGCGAAAAGGTCGCTTCTCCAATCGTAAAAAATGTAAAGTTACTTAAAAAGTTCCTAATAAATTTGACACTTACAGTAGTTTACCCTAAAAATCACTTTAGATTTACTGTTTTGAGTAACGTTTCAGAGCAAATTTTGAGTATTTTTGGGGATTTTGTGTGGAAATATGAGGATAAAAGCTTAGATTTGCGGTGGTAAAACAGCAAAAAAACTCAAGTGGCGAATTAGTTTATGGCAATCAGTTAGTGGGAAGAAGGTCAAGTGGCGAAGTCAGGTTGTTTAGATTTATTAACTCATTTTTTTTTGTTTCCTCTTTTTATTTTATCTCTCCTTTAACTTTCTGAATTTCAATAACTTTTTGCTCTCCCGTTTTCATATCCCTCAAAGTGACTTTTCCTTCTTTCAATTCTTTCGGGCCAACTATCACAGTATAAGGAATTTCAAGAGAGTTCGAAAATTCAAGTTGTTTTGTTAATTTTCTATTTCTTAAATCCACAATTGCTGAAATTCCAAAGTTTCTTAAATTTTGAGCTATCTCCAAAGTTTTTTCAAGAACATCATCATTGACATTAGCAACGAAAACTTTTACTTTCGTTTTTTTAGTTTCTAACATTTTTCTTTTTTTCATCACTTCTATAATTCTTTCTATACCTAAACTTATGCCTGTTGCTGCAATGTCTTTTTCTAAAAAGAGACCTATCATTTTATCATATCTTCCACCACCAGCGATACTTCCTATATCTTCAGAGATTGAAAT
>CAYVCK010000098.1:0-2273 GCA_964450195.1 uncultured Gammaproteobacteria bacterium | reverse complement strand
AAAGTGATCCGCCAGTCCGGCGGACTACTTCGGGGTCAAGCGAAAAATGACCTTGACAAAAAATGCAAAAATGAGTTATAATTTTTGTATAATAAAATAAAAATTTTAAAAAGGAGGCATATTGTTACCAGCTGTTCATATGGCGATAACCGCAACTGCAGCAAAAATAGTTAATCAGTACTATCTCAAAAAACAACGAATAGAGATGGACTTCTATGCCGTTTTACTGGGATCGCTTCTGCCCGATCTTATCGACAAGCCCCTCGAGCTGCTTGTTCAAAACTACAGAACCTTTGGCCATAGTCTAATACTCCTTCTGACTATTCTCTTTTTCGGAGCTGTTCTTTATCAGCGATCTCGAAAAATTTGGCTGCTAACAATCTCGTTTGGTGTCTTAATGCACCTCACCCTCGACCAAATGTGGCTCTTACCGAGAACCCTTTTCTGGCCACTCCTTGGCCATTTTGAGTATTATCACAATATTTCTCTTTGGCGCTTAATTCAGGGGGTATTGTCAAAGCCGGAGTTCCTTATTTTTGAGATAACTGCTGTTTTCCTGTTGATTATACTCTTCAGAGGGTGGAAATAAAAAACCAAGCCTATCACTGCTTGGTTTTTTCTTTTTTAAAAAAAATTTTAACGACAAAAATATCGCTGAATAGAAAATAGACTATGATATAACTAAATTTTAACGAGAAAATAAAAAGCGGGCGAATTGCCCGCTTGAATCTATGCCCTCAGCCTCACGACCAATACCTGTTCTAGACGAGTTAGTAAATTGTAAGTTGCTTCGGGGATTAATTTCTTACGCTGTAGGAAATCTAAGCCTCTCTTATCCGGAACTTGTTTCAAGACAATAACCGCCAGTTTTTTAAGAATTCTTCGAAATCAAAAATTTTTGTCAAGGTCTATAATAAGCCCTTTTTGATATTCTCTCGAATCAATTCCATCAAATCAAGATAAAACTTTAAATTGTGGATGGTCGCTAAACGCAAACCCAATGGCTCTTGGGTATTAAAAAGATGTCTTAAATAAGCCCGAGAGTAATTTTGACCCCGTAAAGCTTCGCCACGGGGTGAACAAGTATAACAAGAACAATTATTATCAATCGGCCTAAAATCTTTTTGATATTTCGCATTCTTGATATTTAATATCTCATAAAATTCTAAGTTTTGCCTTGCAATTTTGATTTTTGACTTTTGAGTTTTGAATTTATAAATTCTTCCATGCCTTGCCTCCCTGGTTGGAATAACACAATCAAACATATCAATTCCCATCATCACTGCTTTAACTATTTGCTCCGGCCGACCAACACCCATTAAATAACGCGGCTTATCTTCTGGTAATTCCGGTACTAAATAATCCAAAACTCTCCACATCTCCTTTTCTGGTTCGCCAACGGCCAAACCACCAATAGCATAACCATCAAAATCAAGAGCGGTAATTTCCTTCAGATTTCGCAGACGCAAATCTTTATAAACCGAACCTTGAATAATGCCAAAAAGCAATGGTGAATTTTGAATTTTGCCTGCCCCGTAGCGAACTTGTTCTGCTTTGGGGAATTTTGAACCAGAGCACAAATCTTTTGTGCTCAGCCGAGCACTCAAATAATTTTGAGTGCTCTGGTTTTGAATTTGATGCCTAAAAGCGGTTTTGTTTTTTCTTGCCCACAAACTCGTTCTTTCTACTGCTCTTTCAGCTTCATTATAATTGCAAGGATAAGGCGCACATTCGTCTAAAACCATCATAATATCAGAACCTAGATCAATTTGAATTTTAATCGCTTTTTCTGGAGTCAAAAAAAATTCTCTGCCGCTAATTTCAGACTGAAACCTAACTCCGTTTTTCTCAATTTTTCTCATTTTGGCCAAAGAAAAAACCTGATAACCGCCGGAATCGGTTAAAATCGGGCCGGGCCAATTCATAAACTTATGAAGCCCGCCGATTTTTTTAATAATTTTTAAGCCGGGTTTAAGATATAAATGATAGGTATTAGATAAAATAATTTCCGCGCCCAACTCCTGCAATTCATCAGAGTTTAAATTCTTCACGGCTGCCCGCGTGGCAATCGGCATAAAACACGGAGTGCTTACGGCTCTATGAGCGGTTTTAATTTGCCCCAAACGAGCTAAAGAGTTTTTTGATCTTTTTATAATTCTAAACATATTCAAAAAATTTTTAATTCCCAATTTCCCCGCCTGCCATTCGCTTGACGCTGTATTAAATTAGAGTCTTTTGTAAAAAACAGAGAATATTCTAATATAGAGATTTTT
>CAYVCK010000097.1:0-2288 GCA_964450195.1 uncultured Gammaproteobacteria bacterium | reverse complement strand
TCTTTTGGTGTAGGAATAACCACAAAGCCATTTTTTTCTAAAAGAGATAAAGCTTTGGGACTAAGCTGAATTTTTTCAGAAAATTTTTGATAATTTGATATATCTTTAGTTTTAAGTGGAAGATTATATTTTGGAATTTTCGGAGTAACATCGGTTTTTTCTAAAACAATATCTTCTGATTTAATTAAGCGTTTGGCTACAGCGAGTTCAACTGGGACAGTCGGTGGCTGAACTACTGGTGGCTCAACAACTGGTGGTTCAACAATTGGAGGTTGAGGGCCTACTTCTTTTCTTAAGAAATAAAAAATACCGCCACCAACTGCGGCCAAAATAATAATTGCTACTAAAATAATTAAAGTAGTTCCGGAAAAGCCAAGTGATTTAGAAAGTCGTTTTTGAATTTGCATATTTTTTTTCGTCTTTTTCTACTTTTTAGATTACCCCCCTAAGACTTTATGTCAAGATTTGGATAATCCATTATATCTTCACCTTTCAGTCTTTATTATACCACTTTTTATCTGATCAAACAACTGTGGATAACTTTTAAAAGCTAATTTTTCAAGAAATTCCTCAACATCTTCCCTTTTCATCAAAAATGGCTGACTTAAAAGGCTTTGGATGGGAAACAATCTATAAATAACTTTTTCTGGATAAACCTCTAATCCCACTACTAAACCTTGTTGGGTTTCTTTTGAGAAGTATTGGTCAAAGATAAAATTTCCCAAAGAATAAAAAATAAGCTTGTTTTTGTATTCTTCTATTTCTTGAACAACATGAGAATGGGAACCAATAATTAAATCTGCTCCAGTATCAATAATTTGATGGGCTAATTTTTGTTGAGAAATTGAACTCTTGGACTGATATTCCTCGCCCCAATGGAAAATAACAACTAAGAATTTGTCTGGATTGGAACTTTTTGTTCTTTTTACAATCTCTATAATTTCTCCATCAGGACAATTAAAGGGAAAAGTTTTGTTAAAAGCCAAGAAAATTATATTATCTTTCTCAAATGAAAAATCTTTATCACATTTAATTGGATGACCAATGAAATTAATATTCGACTCGATTAAAAATTCTTTAGTTTCTTCTAAACCGGCTTCGCCTATATCAAGAGTATGATTATTAGCCAAAGAGAGTAAATTAAAATTAGCAAAAGAAAGCCCTCTAATTACATCTGGTGAAAAGGCAAATTTTAAAGATTCGTCGCTAAAATTTGGAGGGTTTTTTACAATCGGTCCTTCTAAATTCCCAATCACTATATCAATCCCTCTTAAAAACTGATTGATTTTTTCAAAAGGATAGAAAACACTATTTTTATTCATTAGATATTCTACTCCTCTATCTAACATAATATCCCCTATAAATAAGACGGTTCTCCCATTAAATTCTTCTATCTCTTTAATCTCCTTTAAATTTCCTTCTTCAAAAACTACACTAAAATATGAAGTTGTCTCCTCTATATCTTTATTTGTAGAAAAATCTGTAGAATTTGAGTGTCCAATAACTTTATGAAATTCTTTATTTCTTAAAGAAGCAAAAGCTCTGGCAGCATAAAGTGCTTGCCATGAATCAACTTCTAAATTCTTAAAATCTTCTTTTTGAAAATTGATTAATGTTCTAATGCTTTTTACATCGTGGAATTCAGCTACTGAAGACGGGAGATAATGAGAAAAATCAACACTGGCTATAATTATCGTTTTGGAAGAACCTATAGAATTTATTGCCTCTGTGAGCGATATTATTTGTTTTTCGGAAATATTAGATGGTATCAAAATTGGCAAAATTTTAGTGTTTAGGGAATAATTTTTAATATAAGGTAATAAATTTGTTATCCCATGTTCTAGCCTAACAAAAGAATTATTAAAACAAAAATCAATTTTCTCAATTAAATTTTTTAAAAGAAAACTATCAACTTTAAGCGTTTTAAAATCTTTAACTCCGGGTTCAAGAGTAATAAAGGAAGTTTTTTTACACAAACTTCCACTATTAAAATGATCTGGGCTTAATAAGATAATAGTTTCAGGATTTTCTTTTGAAAAGATATACTCAAAAAAATTTTGAATGATTTTTTTTGCCAATAAGTGATGGGGAACAATGCCGCTTGCTATAAAAGATTGGGTGTTATTTGTAACAATTCCTTTATCAGGGAACTTTTTAAAGTAGTAAACTCCGCCAATAATACTGGCGGTGATTAAAATAATCAGCGAAACGATCAAAATAATAAATTTGTTTATATCAAATTTCATTATTGAAGCGCTTTAAGTTATATTTTCATTTTATCAAAAAAC
>CAYVCK010000096.1:0-2328 GCA_964450195.1 uncultured Gammaproteobacteria bacterium | reverse complement strand
GCAAGAAAGATTATAGATGAAATAAAAAAAGATTTGATGACGAAAAAAGAAGCGAGCAATCTTTTTGGGCAGGAAAACAGCGACAATTTCAAAGCTATTTTAGGCAATATATACCAAACGTTAGGTAAAAAGGAATTATATCCTTCGCTTGAAGAAAAAGCCGCGCATATTTTGTATTTTATCATAAAAGATCATCCTTTCGTTGATGGCAATAAACGTATCGGTTCATTTCTGTTTGTGTATTTTCTGGATAAAAACAACTATCTCTATAAAAACAACGGTGAAAAGAAAATCAATGATAATGCCTTGACAACTTTGGCTTTATTGATTGCGATAAGCGATCCCAAAGAAAAAGATAAATTGATTAAAATTATTACAAATCTATTAACCTTATGAAATTATATTTGCAAAATATCATAGACGATATTCCTTTTGAAAACTTGCCGGCAAAGTGGCAGGGGTTTGATTTTGTTCGGTTTTCAAAAGACAAAACTCTTTTTGATTTTCAAAGAGATGCCTTGAAGAATGCGTTAAAAGCTTTGCATTTGTATTTCAAAGATAGGAATGCAGATAAAAAAGCGTTCTTTGAATACTACAAACTTAACGGCTTGGAAGAAAAATTTGACTATGATTTGAAAAAAAGAGATGGCAAAAAGACGGCAAAATTTCTTTTGGAATACCCCGAAGATTATCCGGTTATAGACAATAAAATATCCTTTGCTCATTTTATCAACCGAATGAGTTTTTGGATGGCGACCGGTTCGGGCAAAACGTTGATTATCGTTAAACTGATTGAGCTTTTGGGCAAACTCATTACTGAAAAAGAATTGCCGGCAGGAGATATTCTTTTTCTGGCGCACCGCGACGATCTTCTGGAGCAGTTCAAAAATCATATTGAGGAGTTTAACAGCTTCAATTATGATACAAAAATAAACCTAAAAAATTTAAGGGATTACGAAAGCGTTAAGCGAGAAAACGCCCTGCCATTTGCCAAAAACGAAATTACCGTTTTTTATTATCGTTCTGATTTAATTTCCGATGAACACAAGGATAAAATTGTCAATTTTCAAAACTACGATAATGGTGGGCGGTGGTATATTCTTTTGGACGAAGCCCATAAAGGCGACAAAGAAGACAGCAAGCGACAGATTTTATACTCTATCCTTTCAAGAAACGGATTTTTGTTTAATTTTTCTGCCACCTTTACCGATCCGAGGGATTTTGCGACTTGTGCTTTTAACTTCAATCTTTCAAGGTTTGTAGAAGAAGGATACGGCAAACATATTTATGTATCTTCTGCCGAGATTAGCGCATTTCGCGGACGGGGTGATTTTTCACCGATTGAAAAGCAAAAAATCGTTTTGAAAACACTATTGCTATTAACTTATATCAACAAGTATTTTGAAGAAATCAGGCAAGTTAATAATTCACTCTACCACCGCCCGCTACTTCTGACGCTGGTTAATTCAGTAGATGTGAAAGATTCTGACTTGGAATTGTTTTTTAGAGAGTTGGAAAAAATAGCAAAGAATGAAATCAGAGCGGATTTGCTGAATAGTGCGAAGCAAGAGCTTGTCCAAGAGTTTAGCGACTATTCAACATTTGAGTTTGAGGAACAGGCCTTTGTGGTAAATGCCGATTTAATTTCAAAGTTGGATTACAAGGATATCTTGAAATATGTTTTGAATGCTAAAACTCCGGGCAATATTGAGGTTTTGAAAATTCCCGTTAACAGACAGGAATTGATTTTTAAACTGACAACAGCTGATAAGCCGTTTGCACTAATCAAGATCGGCGATATTTCCAACTGGCTGAAAGATAAACTTGAAGGATATGAAATAAATGAAAGTTTTGAAAATGAAAGCTATTTCAGGCGAATCAATAGCGATGATTCCGACATAAATGTTTTAATGGGCTCTCGCTCTTTTTACGAGGGTTGGGACTCTAACAGACCAAACCTTCTTTTGTTTGTGAATATCGGCGTTGGAAGCGACGCTAAAAAATTTGTTCTTCAATCGGTGGGCAGAGGTGTGAGACTAGAGCCGCAAAAATACCAAAGAAAGCGGCTCCAGAATTTGTTTAACGCAAAGGAAATAAAAGAGCAGTTATTTGAGAAAGTCAAAAATCTGATTTTGCCGATTGAGAGCTTGTTTGTTTTTGGCACTAATGCCGAAAACTTGAAGGAAATAATCAAAACGCTGAAAGAAGAAAAACAAGACAAGAATTTAGGCGAAGCCTTTATATTAAATCCCGAAGCGCAAAAGCATACTCTTTTGATTCCTGTTTATAAAACTGCCGAGAGAATTTTTGCTGAAGAACAACGGCCAC
>CAYVCK010000095.1:0-2357 GCA_964450195.1 uncultured Gammaproteobacteria bacterium | reverse complement strand
CTATGAATGGTATCAACCAAACCAAAAATCCATAAAGTAAAACTAATTTATACGACTTCATGTTGTAGGCTCCTTTTATAATTTAACTAAATATTTTTCAAAATCAATACCCTTTTGCATTTTTAGATGACTTTTATCTTTTTTCTTTTACGGGTTGTCTTAATATCGTCTTCAATTTTTCTGTTGGTGTTTTTCTAGGATCAGTCAAATAGATTTCGTGATGATGTCCATTTTTAATGAGTTTCGTAGAAGGTTGTTTAAAATCTTTCTTTTTTTATTCTTTTAAAACTGAAATAAAAAAAGCCTAAATTTATGAAAAATCTTATTACGTCGTTTTTAATTTTTAATATGGTAATATATCAATAATCCCTTCAATGCCAAACTTACTTAAATCTTCAAGTAATACTATCTTTGATTGAGATCTGGTATCAATTACTGTTAATAATGACTTATATTTAGGAATAATAAATAAGTAATTACTTCTATATTTAATAATAGACTTTCTCTCTCCATCTCCATAAAGAGGATTCTTTTGATTTTGATATATCTTATCTAAATCTAAAACATTAGAAAATGAAATTTCATTATTCTCACTTTTAACTTGAGTAAGATGATATTTCCCCTCTACATCTTGGATAACAGCCCATATAGGAGGAATATCAGTTATACCTTGAATATTAAAACCTCTTTTCTCTTCTTTTGGAAAAAAAGAGGAGCGAAAAATTTCTTGACGAGCCCATTCTTCTTTGCCTTTATCCATTGGATAAATATGGACAATTTTACCACCGCCTCCCATGTGGCTATACGATAGAAAAATTAACCATTGATTAAGTTTAGGATTTAGCCACTGAGCTTCTAAATGAGGGTTAATATGGAAAATTTTGATCTTCTCAGTTATCTGAATATTTTTTGGATCTTCTATATTAACTCGAAAAAGAAATAGTGGCAGCATTTCATTATCAAGCAGGTAAGCCGTGGTTTTATAGATCAATATATCGTGGACATTCTTTGGGAGGGGAAAAGGATAGTCTCTCAAATAAAATTTAACTCTACTTAATTCATTTAAATCTTTATCAAGAGCAATAAAAGATCCTTCAGTAGAAATGAAGATGTTTTTCTTATCTGTAGCTATTGCGCTTATTTCTTCAAACTTTTTTGAGGCTATTGCGCTTATTTCTTCAAACTTTTTTGAGATTGTTTTTTCAAATTTATTATTGAGTCTCAAAATCTCCCTATTTTTAGTAGCGATAAAGAAATAATTGTCATCACTAACTATACCAGTTATTCCTGGCAGAACAATCTCTGTTCGTTTCTCGTGTTTTTGTTTTGAATGATCGTATGAGAAATTTGTCAATCCATTCTGATGGGCAATTACAAAACCTCGGGGAAAAGCTGGTTCTGATTCTTCTGAAAAAGGCTGTTTTCTTAAAATCCATAATCCACCAATTACAACAATCCCAATAATTAAGATTCCAATAATTATGATTTTTATTTTTTGCTGCAAATAAACTCTCTTTATATTATCCATAAGTTTTTCTTAAATTAATTTTTTAAAAAGGTGAGTTAAAGGTTTTTTATGGAACCTATCTCTCATTTTGTTTCATTTTAACATAAAAAATATTTTAATAGAAGTTAAATAAATCGATTTCAATATTTTTGATGTTTTTCGCAATATATTGGCAGGCTAATTTCGTATTGCCAGAACCTGAATAGTAACAAATAATAGCTTTCTTAATTTCCACGACTTCAGGTGCAGTTTTTACTGGATAGGGTGATTTATCTTTTTTTGTTAAATCAAGTTTTGGTTTTGACATGATTTCGCCTCCTCTTTAATTTATTTAATTGAATCGACATTCTAAATATTCTTATATTGAACCGATTTCATATAACAGCCTGCGGATAAAAGAATTTGTTGAAGGTAATCTGGGCGAAGTGCAGCGAGTTTTCTGTATAGTCTTTTTATGTGCTTATGTGCCCCAAGCCAACAAGAGAATGTAACGTAGTTCAAGTAATAGCGAGAAAGTCTGCCTTGGCTCGCCAATTTATTTTTCAACTATCCACACCATTTCCTGTTTATAAAATTCTAAGGGTTTACGATTAAAACCAGCATAAACTTTCCATTTCTTGAAGCCTGCAAGGCTTAATAATAATTCGAATTCTCTTTTGTAAATGAAAGCAATTTGAATCTTAATTTTCCAATAATTTTATCATTTTCTTTTATAATGTTGTTAAATTCAATAATTTGGTTCACTTCATCAATGGGTGATTGAGGTCGGGACTCCATCAATTCCATCAACTTTCAAAAAAAAATCGCCTCATTCGAAAGCAATCTTTATCTAGGCTAAACCTTCTTGGCG
>CAYVCK010000094.1:0-2373 GCA_964450195.1 uncultured Gammaproteobacteria bacterium | reverse complement strand
GAGGAATCAAAATTTTCGTTCAAAATAGGTTCGACTATTATTAATTATTGTCCACCAAACTGGAAATGTCAAATTTTTTGAGCCGTTTATATCTTTAGGTTCGCCCCGCCAGCGGGCGGGGCTCGCCAAAAATGAAGCTAAAAAATCATAAAAAATTATGGAACAATTAAATAAACAACCTCAAATTTAGTTTTTGTATGTTCGGAAATCAACTGACGAGGAAGGTTATCAAGTTTTGAGTATTGAAGCCCAAATAGCAGAACTGAAAGAATTTGCCGAAAGAGAAAACTTGGAAATCATTGAAACATTTATTGAAAAGAAAACTGCTAAAATCCCCGGTCGAGAAATTTTTAATAAAATGTTATCAAAAATTGAAATATCTAAAATTTCAATGGGGATTTTGAGTTGGCATCCAGATAGATTATCTCGCAATTCAATTGATGGCGGCAGAATTATTTATTTTTTGGATACCGGAAAATTAGCCAGCTTAAAATTTCCAACTTTTTCTTTTGAGAATACACCGGCCGACAAATTCTTTTTATCAATTGCTTTATCTAACGCCAAATACTACATTGATAATCTTTCGGAAAATGTAAAAAGAGGAAATCGCCAAAAACTTAGGCAGGGCGAGTGGTCAGACCAAAAACCGCTCGGCTACATCTATGACCACCGATTAAGAAATATCGTCCCTGACCCAAAAACAGCAAAGGTTGTTCAAAAAATTTTCAGGGAATTTACCACCAGTAAATATTCTCTGGAAGCAATTTCCCAAAAATTAGCCCAATATGGAATAGCCAGCAAAAATGGAAAACCGAGAAGTAATTCAGCAATATACAATCTTTTAACAAACCAACTCTATATTGGAATTATGAAATGGAAAGATGAAGCTTATGAAGGAAAATATCAACCAATTATTTCCAAACAATTATTCGATAAGGTTCAAGAAATTCTAAAACAAAGGGGCAAGCCGAGAAAGAAAAAACAAAGAAAGATGAAAAAGAAATGGCAGAAAAGAAGAAATTTCAAAGTTGGATTGAACCAACAAGGAATTTCATAAAAACCGCATTTTCAATTCAAAAAATCATTTCTGGAAAATCTTTTGAGGAAATTAAGCAACTCATGGAAAAAACTGGAACGAACCATACCATTTCCAACAAAAAAGTTGCCTGGGATTGGCAATCGCTTTATGATTTTTTAGCTTCATTTTTGGCGAGACCCGCCCGCTGGCGGGGCGAGCCTAAAGATATTTCCGACACGAAAAATTTGACATTTCCAGTTGGGTGGGCGCGAGAGGAGTTGAACCTCTGACCTTACGGATGTGGACCGTACGCTCTAACCAACTGAGCTACGCGCCCGCAAAATTCATTCTAACATTATAACATTATAACATTTTAATATCTTATCAATTTATTCTTTTATCTACTGCTAAACGGAGAAAATATTCAGCCCCTTCAAGGTCTTTTGGATAAGCGATAGGATGCCAAAACCTGGCTTTAATCACTTGAATTACTCTTTGCTTTGCCCAAAATCCAATCTGGCCAGCCAAAATCATTTCGCCATTCGGCAAATACATTGGTGGCACGGCAAAGATTTCTTGGTTCAAAAAATAAACTCCGATATTTACCAAACAGCTCGGTGGGTTTTCCTGTTTTTCTAAAATGTCAAGCAAGTGATTGTCTTTATCAACCAAACAAACGCCAAATCTTTCCGGATGGTCTGTTTCCTTGACTAAAACCGTTGGTACACTCTGAAGACAATTCTTTAAATCTGCTGGATGATAAAGATCGTCACCGTAGAGAAGTAAAAAATAATCATTTTTTAAAGAAGGCTTAGCACACAAAAGAGCCTGACCAGTACCTTTTGGTTCTGGCTGTTCAATATATGATAATTTGAGTCGGCTAAACTTTTTGCCAAAATAATTTCTTATTTTTTCGCCCTTGTAACCAATAACCAAAACTACTTCGTCTATCTCTTTGGGCAAAATACTTAAAGTATACTCTAAAATCGGTTTACCAGCCACTTCTAGCATTGACTTGGGTACTTCATCGGTTAAAGGCCTTAACCTTTCGCCCCTTCCCGCCGCTAAAATAACTGCTTGCATACCGGCTAGTAGAAATTTGAGATTAAAATATAAATTAGATTATTTCTTTAATTTAGAATTAGGCGCTAGGCCAGGTAGTAGAGCTATGCTTCACTACTTGGCAAGTAGCAAAAACTGACTTAAGTAAATTTTCACTACCCGTCATAGAAAAATATTATAGATAATCTAATAAAAAAATCAACCGGCGATCTTGACTTTTTAGCATCTTCTAATAAAATAAGGTTAATGTAAAGGATTTGGAACAAGAGATATCGATTTTTGTAGATAACTAA
>CAYVCK010000093.1:0-2379 GCA_964450195.1 uncultured Gammaproteobacteria bacterium | reverse complement strand
GCCCAGGAGAGGAAATAAAATTCTTCCTGGACAAGCCTGACAACCAACTAAAAAAAGCTCTTTTTGATAGCCGATAGCAGGAAAAGCAGCTAAAAAAGAAGTTAAGCCAATAAAGAGTAAAAATCCATATTTAAATTTTATCAAAGAGTTTTGCCAAATTTCTGGCAAATTGGAATAAGCTAATCTCAAATATTTCCTAATCACTCCCAAAAAATCAGAAATAAAACCTAAAGGACAAAGCCAGCCACACCAAAATCTTCCCAAAAGAAAGGCTAAAATTAAAAATAAAAGAATATGAGGTAAAAGATATTTTAAAGGTGTCAGCCAGGTTAAACTCTCAGAAAGAAAATGTAAAGCACAGGCCCGAAAAAATCGAGGTTCCTGAACAATAAAGCGACAAGTCTTTGAAGGTAAATAAGTATCAAAAACCTGAGTATAACCGGCTGAAGGTCTTAAAGGTTCAATTCTTTCTTCAGTTTTAAAAACTGGATGAGGTTCAATGAAAGGCAAGATTGAAATATCAATTTGCCTTATTCCAAAAACTCCACTATAAAGGATTAAGAAGAAAAAAATTGTTTGAATAATTCTCCGTAAAAAAGTTATTGACATTTTCAAGATTTAATGTTGTGTTTTGAACCAATCTTTTGGCGGTTTTTTAAGCCGATGAAGGATGGCAAAGTCAATTCCTTTTTCTGGAAAACTCTCAGAAATAATAATGTCTATAAATATGAGGACAGTCCCACTACCTATTTTAACCTCTGAAAAGCTAGCTAAAATAACTTTTCCTAAGCAAGAATTAAAATTCCAATCGCCTTATTTATTCCAAAATCAAAGAGCTAAATCTTATGTCTGAATCTACTCCATTATCTTATTCTGCTGCTCATTAAATAACCAGAAAATACTTGTCAACTATGAATAACTTCGGACATAAGATAATCTTTTAAATGAACTTATTACTTCTCCAAACTTAAAATGTTTTACTACCAAACCACTCCAGCTAAATTAATATTGAGTTTCTATATGATTAATCAACTCGATTGGGAAAATTTTGTTTTCAAGAAAATTTTTAACCGCTTTTATTTCACCCCCTATGACTCTAAGGATTTATTTTTAATTTTGGATGATTCTTTTTGAATAAACTAAAAATGCCAAGTAACCCCTTTATTCTAGTCTTTAGTCCTGTGTCTCCTTCTCGGCCTCTCTTTGGGCTCCTTCTACAATATTTTCTCCTCTGTCAAGCTAACCTGCTGGTTGATTCCATAATCATTTATCTGCTGTTTTTGCTTCTTTCACTAAAATAAGTTTATTATCTTTTTTAATAACACAACCTACTACAACAAAAAGCCAATTTTTATAAACCTACTTTCACCAATTTTCATAAATTTTATGTGAGGCAGTAAGGAAATTGTGCCCCTAAAGTTCCTCTCAATGCCAGATTTGCAATTTGGCGCGTTAGCTATTCCACTAACCACCTTTTATCATTTTACTACAAAAATTGTTATTTTTCAACTTTCCAGTGCTTTAGAGGTATCAAAAATGTAGCTTATCTTATTCAGTAAAAAAAATCGCTCACCCAAAAGCGATCTCTATCCAGAATAAACCTTATTGGTGATAATTAAAAAATCTGCCCGCTGATGAGCTTTTTTTGAGAAGTGATTGAGAGTGATTGAGGTCGGGACTCCATCAATTCATCGCTTAAGGTTGAGTTTGAAATATAACCCGCATCATTAAATACTTTTAGGCCCGGGGACTGTCCCTGGAATGTTTTACATCCCTGATTTTGTACCCTTTGCTCGCTTTATCAATTCATTTCTTAATTCTTCGGCCCTTTCTTTAGAAAGGCCTGGTAATTTTCCTTCTGGGCTTCGAATACTGGTTACCCCATATCCTGAATAGCCAGCAGTATGAATCATAAGATCGCTAAGGTCAAGGATTCTTGCTAAAATTCCTCGATGAATATCTATATTCTGGATTCTTTCGTAGGGAATGGAAACATACCTTTTCCAAATCACCCCATGTTCTTTCTTAAAAACTTCTTCAGTCAATTCATATTTGTAAGCATTATAGCTTAATTTGGCCCACAAATAACTAAAAATAACTAAAAACAGAAATGCCAATAAAAGAATTTTCGAATCTAATCTTTCTTCAATAGTAGCAGATCCAATTCCAATTCTCAAAATTGCGATTATTAAGATTAATAATCCAATTCCTAAGAATCTAAAGAAGAATAACCAAACGGCTTGTGGATCTAATTTTTCCATAATACACAAAGTTATTTATTTTGAGAAGTGATTGAGGTCGGGACTCCATCAATTCATTGTCTGAGGTTGAGTCTGAAATATAACCCTCATCAATAAATACTTTTAGGCCCGGGGACTG
>CAYVCK010000092.1:0-2394 GCA_964450195.1 uncultured Gammaproteobacteria bacterium | reverse complement strand
GATGAGGTGGTTTTAATCGGATGGCAGGGCAGAGAAGAAATTTCTGCAGACGAAATAGCTCAACAAGTAGGGACAATTAATTATGAAATTGTGACAAGAATTAATCATTTACTACCAAGAATCTATAGATAATAAAATAAAAAGGATGATTTATAAATGGGATGATTTATAAATGGGTTGTCGCTCTAAAAATTTCAAAAGATTTTCAGGATAAATTTCCGGAAATTGATTCAGTTGTTTTGCAATTGCTTTATAACCGTAACCTGAGGACCCAGAAAGAAATTGACGAGTTTCTTTTACCTGATTATTCACAGGATCTTTATGACCCTTTTTTATTTCGAGATATGGAACGGGCGGTTGAAAGGATTTTCTCGGCTATCAAAAATCAAGAAAAAGTTGTCATTTATGGTGATTATGATGCTGATGGCGTAACCGCCGCCACAGTTTTATTTAATACACTTAAATATTTAGGCGCTCAATTTTTAGAAGTTTATTTGCCGGATCGAGAATTGGAAGGTTATGGTTTGAAGGAAGCGGTTGTCAAACAAGTGGCTAAAAGGGGCGTAAAATTAATTATTACTTGCGATTGCGGCATTACGAATTTTAAAGAAGCGGCTTTAGCTAAATCATTGGGTATAGATTTAATTATTACTGACCATCATTTGCTATTGGATAATCTACCAGAGGCCTTTGCTATTATTAACCCTCATGGTGAAGAAAAATATCCATTTAAGTATTTAGCTGGTGTTGGCGTGGCTTTTAAGGTGGCCCAGGCTCTGCTTAAGCAAATTCGAAACCAGAGCACTCAAAAAGATTTGAGTGCTCGGCCGAGCACAAAAGATTTGTGCTTTGGTTCGAAATTCCCCGAAGTAGAACAAGTTCGCTACAGGGCAGGCAAAATTCAAAATTCTAACCCCGAGGCTTTTGAAAAATGGTTGTTAGATTTAGTGGCTATTGGCACAATTACTGACTCCATGTCGCTTCTGGGAGAAAATAGGACCCTCGTTAGATATGGCTTAATTGTTTTAAATAAAACATCTCGCTGGGGTTTGCGAGCTTTAATTAAAGCAACCGGTTTAGAATTGGGCAATCTTAATGCGAGGAATATTGCCTATCAATTGGGACCAAGATTAAATGCAGCCGGTAGATTGGATCATGCTAATACCGCTTTGGCGCTTTTAACTTCTGAAGATAAACAAACAGCGGAAAGAATTGCTTATGAACTTAATGACTTGAATTATAAACGTCAAAGAAAAGTTGAAGAATGTGTTGAGCAGCTCAAAAATAAAATCGGGGAAAATCCTAAAGAAAGAATTATTGTTGAATGCGGCAAGAATTGGCCATTAGGAATTGTGGGATTGGTAGCAGCTGGTATTCAAGAAATTTATTCTCGGCCAGCTTTTATTTTTACCGAAAAAGAGAGAGAAATCAGTGGTTCAGGCCGAAGTATTTCGGAGTTTAATTTAGTGGAGAGTCTTAAATATTGTGAAGAATGTTTGGAACGATTTGGCGGTCATGCCCAGGCAGCTGGTTGTTGTTTGAAGGAGAAGCAACTATTCAATACTTTTAAAGAGAAACTTATTAGGTTTGCTGAGGAGAAATTAAAAGATGTAGAATTTAAACCTAAAATTTTTGTTGAAGCAGAATTAGATTTAGCAAAAATAGATTGGTCTTTAATTGATGAAATAGAAAAATTTATCCCGTTCGGTGAGGGCAATCCTTATCCTTTATTCTTAAGTCGTAATCTAGTCGTAGAAAATTTTTCTTGGGTTGGGCAAAATGGTAACCATTTAAGACTACTGGTTAATGGTGGTAAAAAACTAATTTTTTTTAATGGTCATGAAGAGAGTAAAACTGTTCGCCTGGGTGATAAAATTGATATTATTTTTGAGCCAGATACAAATATTTGGGATGGGAATAAAGAGATACAATTGAAAGTGATTGATTTGAGAATTATTTAAAATAATTTCAAAATCCAAAATCTAAATGTCAAATAAAATCCAAAACCCAAAATCTAAATTAGTTATTTATACTGACGGTGGCGCGCATGGCAATCCCGGCCCAGCGGCAGTGGGGGTGGTTATTTGTAGTGAAAAAAATGAGGTGATTAAAAAATATTCAAAATTTATTGGTCGGGCAACAAATAATCAGGCAGAGTATCAAGCAGTCATTTATGCTTTAGAGCGAGCCAAACAATTAAAGGCAGAGAGATTAGATTTTTATCTGGATAGTGAATTTATTGTTCAACAATTAAGTCGAAAATTTAAAATTCGTGATAAAAATTTAGCTTTACTTTTTGTCAAAATTTGGAATCTTTCTCAAGATTTTAAAAGCATTAATTTTTTCTATATTCCGCGAGAAAAGAACAAAGAGGCGGATAAATTGGTCAATCAG
>CAYVCK010000091.1:0-2396 GCA_964450195.1 uncultured Gammaproteobacteria bacterium | reverse complement strand
TTTTTTTGGTAAAATCAGATTTCCAATTTTCTAAATTTTTAATTTCGGTTTTAAATTCTGGTTTTAAAACCTTCAAACCCTGATCTGCCTTTTCATCTCGCCAGGCATTTTTTTCAGCTAAATATTCTTCTTCTGAATATATAGATTTCACATCAGGATGAAAGGCCTGATAAATTTTCCGATACTGTCTATCTTCTTCATATTTTTCCAAATAGATAAAGAGATTAAAAAGGGAAGTATCAAGGTTAATTTCAATGTATCTTCTTTTGGCAATAGGAATAATCATCTCTTTAAAAATACCTGGTCCTTTTATTAAGATCTGGTCATTTTTGGAAACTTTCTCAAAATAAAATTCTCCTTTTTCATCAGTTTTTGTCTTTTGGCCATTTACTTCGACATCTATATTAGCTAAAGGTTCTTTTGAAAGAGCATCGATTACTTTGCTAGAGAGGGGCTGAAATTCCTCTTTTGCTTTTTGCCAAACAATCAACATCAAAACTACTACTAAAAAAACTGTTGCAGAAATAATTAATATTTCCTTTATTTTAGATTTCATATTTTTTTAAACTTTCTTTCTCAAAACTATTTTTATTACCCATAAAACAATCAAAATTGTCACTAACAAAATCAAGGTTTTTTGCCACAAGCTAAGCCCCTGCCACCAATTAATTATTTTTTCTTCCCAACAAACTTTTTCTCTTAATGCTTCAGGTTTAATTACCATTTTGGCTAAAGTGATTCTTTCACTTTTTTGATTCCCTTTTATAGCTCTGCCAAAGACTATATGTTCGCCTTCGTCCAATAAGTCGGCTTTTGTTTCAGTTCTCCATCGACCTTCTTTATCACTTAAAGTTTTCAAAAGTAAAAAGTTACTATAGATTTCCAAAATTATCTCAGCTTCTGGAATCGCCTCACCTTCAAAAATAAGGTATTCTTCATCAATATAGGCCATTCCTCCTAAAACTATTGGTTGTTCGTTTATTCTCAAAGAAGTAACAGAAGGAAGAGAAGGCGGGCCAGGAGGAATTCTAATAATGTGTTCTTCTATTCCAGGAAACTCTGGACAAGCTGGGCACTCAGGACAAGAAGGGCAAATTCCTTTTTCTGGGCAGATTATTTGGGGACAAGGAGGACAAACTCCTTCTTCACCAGGAGGACAGGGAGGGCAAATTCCTTCTTCTGGACAAATTATTTGAGGACAAGAAGGGCAAATTCCTTTTTCTGGACAAGTCGGACAAGGAGGACAAATTCCTTTTTCTGGACAAGTCGGACAAGGAGGACAGCCCGGGCAGTAACAGGGTGGACAACCAGGACAAGGTGGGCAATCAGGATCTTTTAGGTAAAAAATAGCATAGAGATCTTCTGAAGAATTGACTGGGCTGGCTTCTAAATCTGAGGCTTGAAGTATTATTGGCACAGCTCGATTTTCAGCAAAATCAGGAGGTTCAACTTCAATATAATAATCTGAAGAGTCGCCAGAATAAGAAAATTGAGGGCTAGTCCGAGTATAGATAATGTTTCCGACTTGAACCGAAACTGTATCAATATCTACCCCTCTGCCATTGTCTTTAATGTGGAAAGAAACATTTTGTCCAGCTACAGAAAAATAAGCCCCTTTTGGCGGAAAATGATCAGTAAAATAAGGACCTTGAGTATCGATAGTGGTAAAAGTATAATTGTCAGAAGCCATCACATTTGGAGTAGGATCAGGGGGAGCATTGTCATTATCAGTTGCCTCATAAATAGAAACGTTAACAACTTCGTTCTCATTAAAATCGCCAACTGGATCAACAGTAATTCGATAACCGTAGATAAAACCATCCAGCTCAAGAGGGATGACATTAAAAAAATCGCTTGGACAACCAGATTGACAAAACTCTTCGGTTTTCACTTTTACTTTAACTGTAGAAAGATTTACTCCAGTACCAGTAACTCCTCCTTCAATATCAACAATCTCAAAAGAAACATTGGTGTTAACTGGTACTCCAGTAGCATTTTTAGCCGGTGAATGATTTCGAGTGTGAGGAGGCCAAATATCTGGTTCAGTTGTAAAAGAGTATTCAACACTATCCATTTTATTAGGTCCACCAGGGTTTTGAGAAGAACTGGCCTTATCTTCGCCATCTTCTATTTCCACCTCATATTCAGTGTGATAATCCCAGTTACGAACCCCTGGTGGATTAACGGTCACTAAACAATCATTTGTTCCCCAAAGGCCAGAGCAAGAAAAAGAGGCATAAGGAGTATAGTCCTGCCAACCGCTACCTGTTTTTTTAACCTTTATTTTTAAAGTGCCGGGGTTGACTCCAGTTTCATTATCTTTGAAATGAAAAGTAAGATTTTGAGTCACTGAAACATTAGTTGCTCCATCAGCTGGATTAAAAATATCAACATAG
>CAYVCK010000090.1:0-2480 GCA_964450195.1 uncultured Gammaproteobacteria bacterium | reverse complement strand
TTTCTCAACACTCTCAAGAACTTTTGGATTAAGCATATCCTTTAGACAAGCAACCGCCTTCTCATATGTTTTCACGAAGTTTGACCAATTCAAAGATCTAATACTCGAATCGTATGAGTTCTTGTTCGCAGGACATTGGTCATCAGGCAGGCTTAACCAGATAGCCATACTCGCCTGCCTGAATGCGCCTAAAGCGTCGGACATTATCTCGTCCGCCTCATCAGCGAGATAAATTGATGCCATTACTTTAGCTCGCAAATAAGCCTCCTCTTTTGGTTGAACTTTCTCTTTGAACTCTTGAAGTGTAGATGGAGGGCAATTTCCATAAAAATTCATGATAAAGTAACAATCAACAAGGGTAGCATAGAGATTGTTTAGCGCATCAATTTTTCTTCCCAAGAAATAGTCTGCGTACCATCTCCTTTCTTCAGATTCCCTTTTTCTTGACTCATAACGTTGAGTTATCCAAACACCCAACAAGACGCTTGCGGCCGATATTATGCCAACTAAAATTGTTTCAGTCATATTCTTGCCTCTTGTAATGCAATATTTCACTTAACGTTTTCGGTGTTTGTGAAGTGCCGTAGGCATTTTGGCGAACGAAGTGAGCTATAAACACCGTATTAGGCGATGGTTGATGAAGGGACGCTAAAAAATTACCCATTTTTAATCATAATTCCTGCCCCAGTAATGGCTGTGAAAATAAAAATTAGTTTTTTATTCATGTTTTTCTTTATTTTTTTATTATAAACTTTTGACCTGATTTAAATTTTTCCAATTTTCCTTTTTACAATGTGCTTAGAAGGTTAACACCGTTGATAGTTTTCTAAAAATTTACTCAGGCCTCAATCTTCCAATGAAGTATATCATTGGCACAAATAATGCCAGAAATTACAACTGCCTCAATTCCTCCTCCGGGAAAGGTCGAAGCACCTACTAAATACAACCCTTTTATTGGCGTTTTGAAGTAAGGTCTTTTAATTCCAATTGATTGGTCAAAAGAATAAAGCGCCCCTTTAGGCATTGATGTGTACTTCTCCATTGTTTTTGGAGTTGCCGCATCTAAAACTTCTATATGTCTGCTCAAATTGGGGATGATTTTTTCCGCCTTTTTGATTAACTTTTTGGCAAGTTCTCTTTTCTTCTCTTCATATTCTTTTGTTCCTCTTTCTGGAAAGTCGTAATAGCTTACATCCCCCAAAATCAAGATCGCACTTTTCCCCTTTGGCGCTAAACTTTTATCTGAATTGGAGATTATTGCGATTTCATACTCTTCATCTAAATTTTTTATAGGTGTCGGGTAATCTGATAAATCCATATTTACTCCCAAATATACAACAAAACATGAAGGGGACATTTTTAATCCTTTTATGTAATCTACAAATTCTTTATCGAGATTTTTCTCCTCGACAAGCTCTAAGAAGGTTGTCTTTACACTTGAGTTTGCCACTACAATGGGCGCTTTAAAAATTGAATCTCCAACTTTTACTCCCTTGAGCGAATTATTTTCTATGATTAGTTTATTAGCTTTGTGCTTTGTTAAGACTTTACCCCCGTGGTTCTCAATAAAATTAGCTAGAGTATTAACAAAGTTTTGCGCTCCTCCTTTTGTAAAATATCCTCCGTGGATAAAATAGCCCATCCAGACGGTAAGAGCCATTAAAGCAGTAGTTTTCTCTGGCTTTGTCCCCGTGTATGCACTCAATCCTCCAAGAAATGATTTCAAATCTTCATTCGTGAAAAACTCATCAAGCTTTTCCCGGAAAGTTTTATTCATCCAATTATAAAAATATGGACGCTCCTTTGGATAATCCAGCAATTTTCTTTCTCCAAAGGCTTTTACTATCAGATAATCCGGCAATGGAATACCATAAACTTTTGCCTCTTTATAAACTTCTCCATAAGCAGTTTTTACATTCTCAAAGAATCTCTTTAGGTTCTCTTTTTCATCAGGGAACAGTTCGGAAAGCATTTTTATAGTGTCATCCAAGTTGTCGGGGATTCTGATTTCCCTTTCTTTCAAAATGTATCTTACCGTATTTCTCACGAAGAAGTCCTCTTTTTTAAGGTCAATTTGTTTTAAAAGATAAGCAATCGAACCCTTTTTCCATAATCCGCCAACATCTATTACACCTGCGTTAAAAATAAAACCCTTACGTCTAAAAGAAGAGCAGTAGCCACCAACTTGATAATGCTGTTCTAAAACCAAAACCTTATAGCCTCTTTTTGAAAGTAAGGCACCGCAAGTTAAACCTCCTATGCCGGAGCCAACGATGATGAGATCATATTCGTTTTCTCCTTTTGGTTTTTGCGGATTCACTTCAATGCTCCAATCATATTTCTTGAATTCTCTCGCTGTAAAATAAGCGAGTGATCTCAAAGGAATAATGATTGAAAAGACTATACCAAAGGCGATTAAAATATTTGAAAGAATTACAGTTAAGGGAATACCAAGAAGCAAAAATATGATTGCGTTTAAC
>CAYVCK010000089.1:0-2525 GCA_964450195.1 uncultured Gammaproteobacteria bacterium | reverse complement strand
GGTCGTTATAAAATTTAAGACAGGGTTGCTCTAAAATTTTAAGATTTTTGGTATGAAAGCTATTATCTTGGCCGGTGGTAAAGCGACACGCTTACCTGTTTCCGCTAAAAAATTCCTAAAGTTTTGGTTAAGATAAAAAGCGGGTATCGTATAGCGGCATTACCTGGCCCTTCCAAGGCCATGAGAGGGGTTCGACTCCCCTTACCCGCTTTTTTATATTTGGTCTAAAAGTTTCTCCACTTTATTCGCTACATCTTTTTGGTCGTCTTTGTTAATTAAAAATTGAATTTTTGGCATTGATTTCAAAATCAAACGCTGATGTAAAAGATGCTGTAAATGGCTCCTTTGTTTAATAAGATTTTTAAAAACCGCCTCTTCTTGTTCTTTCGGATAAATCGTAAAATAAATTTTGGCCAATTCTAAATCAGCCAAGGTTTCCACTTTTGCCACACTAACCACAACCCCTTCAGGAAACTCCATTTCCCGATTGATAATCTCACTTAATTCTCGATAAATTAGTTCGTTAACTTGTTCGATACGACGAGACATATTTCAAAATTGAAAATTTGAAATTAAAAATTGACCATTTTCAAACCCCTCAAAAATTCCAAAACACATTGAGACAAATCAGAACTATAACCACCCTCCAAAACAGCAAAAAATGGAATTTTTAATTTAGCAATTAATTGACCAATTTTTTTATAACTTTCAATTTCTAAACCAAAATAAGTTAACGGGTCTTTTTTATAAGTATCAAAACCAGCTGAAATAGCCAAAAGATCTGGCTGGAATTTTTTAATTTCCCGTAAAGCAACCCGGAGTGTCTCTAGATATTTATCTTCGCCAGTTTTTGGTGGTAAGGGAAAATTTCGACAATTTAAGTAAGATTCAAGACCTGTACCTGGATAAAGCGGTGACTCATGTAAGGAAACATATAAAACATTTTGATGACCCCTAAAAATATCTTCAGTTCCATTACCATGATGACAATCAATATCTAAAATCGCTATTCTGTCAACTATTTTAAGTCCCTTGGCTACAACCACGGCAATATTATTAAAATAACAAAAACCGCCCAAAAAATCTCGACCAGCATGATGACCAGGCGGCCGCATTAAAGAAAAGGAAATCATACCATTTAATGTCTCCTCCATTGCTTTAATCGAACCACCAACAGATAAAAGAGCGTATTGAAAGATATTTCTTAAAATTGGTGTATCTAAATCGGAAAATTTTTCATTTTTAACCTGATCAATCAAATTCTTACTATGAACCAAAAGTAGATCCTCCTCTTTTGCTGGCTCTGGTTCTAAAAATTTATAATCATTTCTCCCTAAAACCTCAACCGTTAATTTCACTCTTTCCGGCGATTCTGGATGATTCCATTCTTTATATGCCAAACATTTTGACGAATAAATAATCTGCATAATGATAATCTCAAATCTCAAAACTCAAATAGCAAAACTCAAAACTAAAACTTAAATCTCAAAACAATTTTGGAAATAATTTTTTAGCGAACGGCCATAGCTCTTTTCAATTTCTGGCGAAAAATAACAGGCTGGCAATTCATTTTTTTCTCGATGATGAGCCAGACAAAGACAACAAATACCTTTCCGCGAACAATTTGGATAACTGCAGGGGCAATTCTTTAAATTTTGTGTTTGACGGCATTCCATATATAAAATCAAAAACAAAATATTAAAAATAAAAAACACAAATTAAAAACTGAAAAATTATTTTCTAAAAATTTTAAAAATAAAAATTAAAAGCAGAGACAAAATTAGACTAATTAAAAAAGAGGTGGCAAGAGGGAAAAGTAAAATTTTGTTTTTTAATTAAAATATCACCGGGTAAACGACCGAAAAATGGAATCTTGCCGCTTAATAAAAATAAAAGGCCAAAAATAATTAAAAAGAGACCAAAAAAGATAAAAATCTTGCCCAAATATGTGATAGCCATATTTTCATCTTAACAAATTTCCCAAAAAATAAAAGGGCGCTCTGCGCCCTTAAAATTGCCTTCATTGCATCTTAATCGTCAAATGCCCAACTACCCAAAGAGAAAATTCATTCGCGAAATCAGCTGTAGAAAGAAAATTCTTTAAATAGGCGTTCCCTTTTCCAGTTAACCAGTTAATCTGGGATTCCCAAGAGACTCAACAAAGCCGTTATCCGCCAGCCACTGTAAATCATTAATTAAAATTAAATCACAAGGGTCGTCGGCGGGATAAGATAAAAAAGGGGAAAACAACCCCTCAAGCCTTTTTCTTGTCTTCCCCACTGGAATTGGCATTATCTTTTCTCTCGCCCTACCGAAAAGTGGTAAAACATTTCTTGTTTTATCTGCCCGCCCCGGTATGGTAGTCTCTTCAAGCATCCTCAAAACTACCAGCAAGAACCTTTGTCTTTCTGTCATGACTCCTCCCTTTTTTGTTATTTATCAGCCTTAACCTAAAATTATTATTTTGTCAACCCCGTAGTAGAATTTTGACAGTGTTTATGCTTCGGTGTACAGATTTGGGTTAT
>CAYVCK010000088.1:0-2606 GCA_964450195.1 uncultured Gammaproteobacteria bacterium | reverse complement strand
GTCTAAAATTTTATTTGTTTTGGTCCATCTGCTATCTTTTTCTTTTTTCCACTTAAAACCAAGCTCAAAATTTTGAAGAATCCTCTTATCGGTAATCTTGCCTTTTGAGCCAAAAGGAGGATTTGTCATTAAAATCCTAAAGTTACCTTCGTTCGGTCTCAAGGCGCGGGAAACGCCGGCTTTCTCGGCAATTCTGATTAACTCGTTGAGGTCTAAAAGACTGTTTGCGCAAA
Organism: uncultured Gammaproteobacteria bacterium; assembly: GCA_964450195.1. Lineage (GTDB taxonomy): Bacteria > Patescibacteriota > Patescibacteriia > UBA2591 > CALHIP01 > CAYVCK01. The sequence goes on along the minus strand of CAYVCK010000088.1, from coordinate 2,373 downwards.
ATATCCCGGAGTGTCCGTCATCGTATAAAACCATGTGCATTTTAGCTACTTTGGCTAAATCCGGATTTATGTCTATACCAGAAATATAAGCGTGGGCATATTCTTTCAAAAAGTCGGTTGATTTACCTTTTAGCTCCGGACGTTCTTTAATAAATTTTTCCTTAATGTAATTCATTCCTGCCACTAAAAATCCTCCGGAACCGCAAGCGGGATCAATAAACTTCTCGTTATCTTTCGGGTCAAGCATATTTACGCATAAATCAACAATCGGATGCGGAGTAAAAAATTCTCCGCGCTCTCCTCTTTGATGGGCATAAACAAAAGTTTGAAAAGCCGTCCCTTTAACATCAGCGGCGGTGTTGATGAGACTATACTTCTGCAATTGGCTGACGACGAAGGCAATAGTTAATGGTTTTAGATTTAATCTTTCGCTGGGGTCAAAAACATCTGGATACTGACTTTTTACTCTTTCAAAAAGACTAAAAATTCTTTCAATAAATCCGTTTTCTTTGCCTTCTTCCAACTCGTCTAATTCCTTATCGGTAATTCTAAATTCGCATTTTTGAGCCAGCGCTTTTTCATCCGCCATTTTGATAAAAATCAACTTCAGCATTTCATTAAAGACCTTTTCTTTGAGCAATCCTTCGTTGGCGTAAATATGGTTATGGATTGTTTCAAAAACGGTCTTTAACTCCGTTGCTGGTTTAAGGTCTTTCTTTTGATAAAGCCCCACGTCCTCAAGGGTTTCACCCTTTTTAGGAATGTCGGGTATTTCTCTGAAAAACGGAGCTCGTTTAAGATGCTGGAGATAAACAATATCTTTTCCGTTAAACCATATACCGAATTCGGCATTGGTCGGCGATAGGTAAGATTTTAACTGGTCAATTCCGTCTTTTCTTTCTTTTCGTTTTGTTTCCACGACAATGTAAAGATTGTCTAAGATTTTTTTCTCATCTCTAAATACGGAAATATCGCTTGGGCCAATCCTTTTACTGCCTTTTTGAATAGAAAATTCAATCTCCATTTGATTTTTGGAGTAACTATATTCTTCAACGAGCCTCTTGTCTAAAATTTGTCTCGGCTCTTCTTCAGGTCTATCTTCGAGCCATCGCCCAGTGATAAAGTCTCGGATATAACCTTTTTTCTCCTCTGGTTCGACTTTAACTTTTTCCTTTATAGGTTTGTAATTTATTTTAGCCATAGTATTAAATTAAATTTTTCTCATTAAAACTTAAAAATCCATTTTTAACAACAATAATGTGATCCACGATTTCTATACCTAAAATTTTGCCTGATTCTACCAATCTTTTGGTTATTTCTAAATCGTCTTCTGATGGTTCAGGGTCTCCTGATGGGTGATTATGCGCTAAAATAATCTGTGCCGCTAAATTTCTGACTGCTGGTTCAAATACTTCTCTTGGGTGGACTAAATTAGCATTAAGCGAGCCAACAGAAATAATCTCTCTTTTGATTTCTTGGTTTCGGCTATCAAGATAGAAAATAACAAAATGTTCTTTTTTATAGTCTCGCAAATCTTTTAATTCTTCCCATATTTCTCTTGGCTTTAAATAAATTTCTGCTTTCTTATCTTTAAGTAATCTTTTCCCAAGTTCAAAACAAGCGACAATCTCGCAGGCTTTAGCTGGACCTAAACCCGGATAGTTTTTTAAATCATCAAAGGTTAAATTTGGCAATTCATTAGCACTAAATCTTTTTAGGATTTTGTTTGATAACTCAACTACATTTTCTTCTTTTGTTCCTGACCTCAACAGAATGGCTAAAAGTTCGGAATTAGAAAGTTTTTCTGGGCCATACTGCATTAGTTTTTCTCTTGGTCTTTCTACTTTAGGCAGTTCTTTAATTGTCTTCTTTACTTTTGTTTGCATAGTCATTTTTTCATTAAATCATCAATACTAACGCCTAAAGCGTCCGCTATTTTTTTAACGGTTTCAATTCTTGGGTCTGGCGTAGCCCCTGATTCAATCTTTGTAATTGTGTGCAAAGTAATACTGGCAAGTTTTGACAACTTGTCTTGGGATATACCCTGTTTCGTCCGATATTTCTTTATATTTCTCGCGATAGTTGAAATTTCTTTTGACATTGTAATATAATTTTACTATAATAACTTTACAGATACTATTCTAACTTACTATTATTAGTATATGAGATTTTTAATGAAATGTCAAACAAAATTAGGGAGTTCCTTTTTGTTGCCCGCGCATGGAAAGGGCAGGGCAAGGGCAACTATAAATAATAATAGCCCGTCGCCTTCTGAAAAATTTTTGGCAAAGCCAAAGAATAGGCGGGCAAAAAGAAAAAGGGGGTCTGAGTGTCATCCCCACCAATGAATTTTTGCCCGCCTGTTGTCCGCCG
>CAYVCK010000087.1:0-2635 GCA_964450195.1 uncultured Gammaproteobacteria bacterium | reverse complement strand
CGGTCTTTGCCTTTCCGCCCGGCGGAGCCAATCGGTCGCAAAATCGGTTCGCCCCAAAAGAATTTACTTCGTAAATTTAACGGGGTAAAGATTTTTTCAAATACACACCGCCACGTAAAATCCGTCTTCGGCGGATCACGTGGCGTAAAGCCACGTTATGGTCACGCCACTTTACGTGGCTGGCACATGGGCAAAATCTTTACGTGCCATCAGTCCTATTAGTAAAAGATGAAGATGGCGAGTTTTCGCCGGGGGTGAAATAGAATAAATATGAGTCCTTGCCAGTTGCTGATTATAAAATATTTCGCTAAATTAATATTAAAATCATATGAACATGAAAATGAAAACCAAAAAATTTACTCTTTTTCTTCTACCGGTAAAATTAGGTATTTGTCATTTTGACAAAAACCACCCCATTCCTGCCTGGGCGACTAAAAATAGCGATTTTTTTTCTCTCACTAAAACTCCAGATGAATTGTCAGTTCTTTGTTCTCAAGATAAAATTCCTGGCGGTGTTTTAGTGGAAAAAAATTGGCGCGTTTTTCAGGTTAAGGGGCCTTTAGGTTTTTCTTTGACTGGTATTGTTGCTTCTTTATCAAAACCTTTGGCTGAAGTAGGTATCAGTATTTTGTACATCTCAACCTATGAGACAGATTATATTTTTGTTCAGGAAAAAGATTTGAAAAAGGCAAGAAAGGTTTTTAGTAAATTTTGTCAGGTTAAGGAAGCAAAGAATAGAAATATTTGAAAAGCATAATAATTAGTTAAGAATTTGCCGCCAGAGAAAATTTTTTTTAAATAGACACCGCCGATTGGAAGATATTTTAATTTGCCATAATGGGCAGATTTTTGTTTTTGGGGATAAAAATTTGACAAATTTTACTTGGTCTGGTAGAGATAGATTAAGAATTTAAAAGGGGGTTCAAAATATGGACAAAAAGGTAAGAGTTAAACTTTTAGGTTTTGATGTTAATGGCACCTTGTTAGATGATACAACTGTTTTTTTTGAATGCCATCAATGGTATTTTTACAAGATTCGGCAAGCCAACCTTGCCTTTAGATGTTCTAAAAAAGAGATTCGGCCAGCCTTGGACCAGAATTTATCGCCAGGCCGGCATTTCCGAGGCCATGGCCAGCAAAAAAAGGCTTTATGAGATATACAACGAATTATATCTTAGCCAACCACCAGCTTTGCCTTTTAGTGATTTAAAACCAACCTTAGAATGGTTGCGAGACAAAAATATTATTTTGGCGGTGGTGAGTACACAGCAAAACAATATTACCTTACCCCTTTTTAGATACTATGCTCTAGATAGTTTTTTTTCGCATTTTGAGGATGCTGTTTCTAATAAAACTAGGGCCCTCAGAAAAATTTTCAATCTGTTTGAAGTGAAGCCAGAAGGGGCAGCTTATATTGGCGATCAAGAAGGCGATATTATTCATGCCAAGAAGGCTGGTTGTGCAAGTATTGGTTTTGATAGAGGTTTGTATTCAGTTGAAAGATTAATGAGGGCTTGGCCCGATTTTCTTATTCATCATTATTCCGAGATGAAAAAATTGCCGATTTTTGATTAAACTTAGATTAGCCGAACTACATTTTTCTTTCTGGTAACCCCAGCACCAAATCTCAAAGAAGTTTTGTGACAATAGGGGATTATGTTCACGATGGTCGCCCGCCTGCCGACGAGGCAGGTCTTCGGATTAGATTGGGCTGTCCGCCTTCCCCGTTGAATCGGCGGGTTCGGCGGATGCTCATAAATCTAACAAAATTTTCTTCCCCAGCCCTTTCTGGGTTGGGTAAATTCAAAACATAAAACTAATCAATACGCCGCTCAATCTAAATAATTTTTAAAATAGAGGTTTAGAAAGAGCTGGGTCGTAAATTTTGAGATTTATGGCAAAAGTTATCCACAGGGGCAGGGTTGACAAAGTTTTATAATGTGCTATAGTGTAAATCTAAGTGAGGGAGAATACCGGGTTGGTAGGAGAATAAGAGCTTCTCGAATCCTCGCACCGCAAGTCTGGCCGCTTAGGCCTAAATAAATGAAAGCGGGAGGCGAGAGTGATAATTCGAAAACCTACCAACCCGCTTTTTTTTATCTGGCAACCCCAGTCCCAAATCTCAAAATCTCGAAGGAAACAAGTCTTAAGTTAATAGTTTAAAGTCAGAGCGGCCGATTTAGTTAAGGATTATAATAGTCATAAGTAAAAAAAGACTAAAGACCTACTAAGTCTATGTCTACCAGCTTTTTTTCTTTATAGAAAACAAAAAATAATCAGATTTAACAATCCAAGGGATTGGATATTTTTGGGTGGAAGTTATCCACAGCCCACTTGACAATTTATATTTTTATGTGCTATAATACAACTATAACATATCCAAGTATATGTTAGGAGAAAGACAAAACAAATCTCCAAGCGGTTGACAATTCGCCATTTTTATGGTTAAAGACCGCTTGGTAGCGGTCTTTTTCTTATCCCGTAAAATTTTCAAGATGAAATCGCTGAAAATTTTGTTACGAGATAAAGAACCCCGCCCTTTCTGAATTTTTGTTAATCTCAGGTAAAAAACAGAAAAAGGAACAAAGGGCTGTTTTCTAAAATTAACGAGGATTTAGAAAGGGCGGGGTTCGCG
>CAYVCK010000086.1:0-2647 GCA_964450195.1 uncultured Gammaproteobacteria bacterium | reverse complement strand
ACTTTCTAATTCTTTCAATGATTTCCTTTTCTGTTTTCCAGCGAATTTCCAAATTCTTTGCCTTTTCTTTTAAATTAGCTAAATTTTTTTCTATTTTTTTAAATTCTTTTTGTGATTCCTTATCTTTTTTTAGAGCTGTTTTTTCAATTTCGGATTGGCGAATTTTATGATAAAGTTTATCTAATTCCTCTGGTCGACTTTCAATTTCCATTCTTAAAGCTGAGGCTGCTTCGTCTATTAAATCAACGGCTTTATCAGGTAAAAACCGATCGGTGATGTAACGTTGAGAAAGCTTAGCCGCGGCCAGGACTGCCTCATCAGTAATCCTAATCCCGTGATGGACTTCGTATTTTTCTTTGATACCTCTTAAAATAGCAATCGTGTCTTCTAAAGAAGGTTCAGTCACATAAACCGGGAGAAAACGGCGTTCTAAAGCTGGATCCTTTTCAATATATTTTTGATATTCTTTTAAGGTGGTGGCGCCGATACAACGAAGCTCGCCTCGGGCCAAGGATGGTTTTAACATGTTAGAAGCGTCAATCGCTCCCTCAGCTGCGCCAGCGCCGACGACGGTATGCAATTCATCAATAAATAAAATATAATTGCCACTTCTTTTTATTTCCTTGAGTACTGCTTTTAATCTATTTTCAAATTCACCCCTGAATTTTGTGCCGGCAATTAAACCTCCTAAATCAAGACTAATTAATTCTTTGCCCTTTAAAGAGTCTGGGACATCGCCAGCAATAATTCTTTGTGCCAAACCTTCAACAATGGCGGTTTTACCCACCCCGCCTTCACCAATTAAAACCGGATTATTTTTTGTTCGACGCGAAATCACCTGAATTACGCGTCTTATTTCATCATCACGACCAATAATGGGGTCAAGCTTTTCTAATCTCGCTTCTTCAGTTAAGTTAATCGTATATTTTTCTAAAGCCTGATATTTTCCTTCTGGTTCTGGTTCGGTTACTCGTTCTTCACCTCTCACTTCAGCTAGAACTTTAAGAACCTTGTCATAATCAAGATTAAAATCTTTATTAAGTGTCTCTTTAATAAGAGAGTTGACCGAAAGTAACCCCAAGAAAAGATGTTCAGTGCTGACATATTCATCTTTGAGTCTTTTTGCCTCTCGGGCCGCCTGTAGCAGGGTTCGTTGAAGTAGGGGAGAGATGTAAATTTCTGCCGGTCCGCCGATTACTTTAACCTGTGGCATATAAGTCAGTAAAGTATTCATTCTTTCTTTCATTTTATCTACATCAATTTCTATTTTTTTTAGAATAGCCAAAACAACTCCTTCTTCTTGTTGAAGTAGGGCTAACATTAAGTGAGGCGTATCAACCTGCTGTTGGTTCCGCTCTAAGGCGATACTGTGCGCCTCCTGTAGGGCTTCTTGAGCTTTGACGGTAAAATTATTCATACCAATTTTCTTAAAATTTTAGAGTTGATAAACGAATAAAATTTTATTAGAAAATTGAGTACCCCCTCACTCAGATGAGGCTAATACTCTTCTTAATTCTTTGTTTTAAACTAATTAATGCTTTGGCTCGATGTTTAATCTGCCTTTCTCTATTTCTGGCCTCATCTTCTGAGAGATAGGCTTCATAATATACTAATTTAAATGGTTTTCTATTTTGGGTTGATTTTTCTTTACCACTGTTATGTTCTATTAATCTTTTCTTTAGATCTTTAGTGAAACCGAAATAAAGATTCTTATCTTTAGTTGATTTTAAAACATAAAAATAGAACATAATGAGTGAGGGGGTTCTCAAAGTTGCGACTGAAAAATCTTCGCTCTTTGAGCTCGATTTTATCAGACAACTTTGGAATTTTACTATATTAGCACTTCCATGTCAAGACTGCTAATTCAAGCTATTCACATCTTTATTTTGAAAGATTTGATCAATAATATCCATTAGTATCCATTAATATCTATGAGTATCTGATATTTATAGATATTCGCTTCGCGATACTTGTAGATATTTATTGTAAAGTCAATTTAAAATTAAATTCAGACCTTCGCCACATTTTTGGCATTTTCCATTTTTATCAAATCTTTCGATCTCGTAAGCAATTCTTTTAATATTTAACTCACCACATTTCGGACAATAAGTGTTTTCTTTTTGATTGCCGGGAAGATTTCCGGCATAAACATATTTTAAGCCAGCTTTTTTGCCGATTTCATAAGCCTGATAAATTATTTCCGGCGAAGTAGGCAGCACATCCGTCATTTTATAAGCCGGATAAAAACGAGAAATATGCCAAGGCGTTTCCGCGCCTAATTCGTTTTTAATAAATTTAGCAATTTCTTCAAATTGATTTCCTTGATCTGTATAATCAGGAATAACCAAAGTTGTTACTTCAACCCAGATCGGAGCACATATTTTATGTGCTCGACCGAGCACAAAATTATTTTGTGCTCTGGTTTTATCTTGCTTCATCCATTTTAAAGAATTCAAAATTGGCTGCAATTTTGCCCCACAAACTTTTTGATACAAATCATCACGGAAAAATTTTAAATCAACATTTGCTGCATCTAAATAAGGACCAACCAATTCTAAAGTTTCTTTATTCATATAACCATTAGTTACCCAATTATTTTTCAATCCCTTTTCTTTAGCTAATTTCATTGTCTCCAAAGCATATTCTA
>CAYVCK010000085.1:0-2661 GCA_964450195.1 uncultured Gammaproteobacteria bacterium | reverse complement strand
ACTCAGGAAAAGAAGTTCCAACAGCTACAATTGTCACCCCAATGATAAAAGGAGAAATCTTAAAAGCCAAACCAATTTTTTCTGAATTTTCAACAAACCAATCTGCTCCTTTTACCAAAAGAGCTAAACTAAAAATAAAAACTAAACCCCAAAAAATTAGCATATTTTTTTATTTTACTTTAAATTCTTCTAATTTTCAATCAATTCTTATTATCCCTCTAACATTTTCTTAATTACTCTTCTTTAAACTTGAAAAAGGCAAGCCCTATTCCAAAACAGATTATTCCGTATCCAAATAAAACCCCAATTTCAGGCATTTTGAAGTTTTAATCTTTCTTTAATCCACAATAAATAGCGAAATTAAAATACTTCCAAATACAGTCTGCTTCATTAAATCCTACTTGTTTTAGCCATTTTATTTGATTTTCAACAGTAGTAGGAATATCATCCTCGGCACAAATTTTTGCTCTCGAAGATATTAAAGTTAATAAGCCTGGCTCTTTTATCCCTTGAGATTTCATAAATTCTTCTTCAATTTTCGCACTTTTTCTATTAATAAAATTAGAATCAGAAACAACAAAGTCTCCGTTTACAAAAACTCCTTTAGGTTTCAGAATTTGAGAAATTTTCTTAAATAATCTTCTTTTTTGAGAATCTGTTAGATGGTGAATACTTAGAAGAGAAATCACAGCATTGTATTTTCCTTTTGGAAGAAAGTCACTAAAATCTTCTTTTATCAATTCTATTTTTGATGAAAATTTCTTTAATTTCTTAAAGGCAATCTTTAACATTTCCTCATCTTTATCAACCCCAGTAATTTTAGCTTTTGGGAACTGTTGAAGAGGTTTTAGAGCTAAATTTCCAGTACCTATTCCTAAATCCAAAACTTTTATTGAAGTATTTTTCTTGAAGGGTAACAAAGACACAATAACCTCTTGCATCTCTCGGTATTTTGGTATAGTTTTTTCAATTCTAATATCGTATTCAGTAGCTTTCCACATTTTGATTGATTTTGCCTTAATTTCCTTGATTTTTAGCATTTCTCTTTTAAAATATGAAGTGACCCCCATAATTCAACAACCTTTACCAAAGTTAAAATTGGGGAATAATATTATTTGATTGTTAATGATTTAGTGACCTAAGCCTTTAGTTTATGATAGACAACTTTAATAAAGTTTTCAATATTGCTGTAAGCTTCCTTATAATTTAACTAAATGTTTTTCAAAATCCACGACCATCCATTTTTTGCCTTTTGGGATAATTTTATGCCCCTCGTTCTCCAAGAGTTTCTTTTGACCTTCTACTCCTCCTGGATATTTCTCGTTTATTACTCCGCTTGCTTTTAGTGTACGCCAATAAGGAGTAATGTTCTTCTTTCCTTGCAATGCTATTTCTTCCGATGCCTCAGCTGCAATGCGAGCAAAAATCCCAGTGGTTATCGGACAACAAATTGTAGCACCATGTTTTTGAGCGAGTATTTTACGAATTTCATTAATGGTGGTCAGCCTTCCTTTGGGAACTTTTTTCATAATCTCGTCTACTTCAACTGGTGCGGGAATAACAACTGTATCGCCAACTTTTGTTCCCCATCTGTCAGCCATTTTAGAAGTAATCTTTACTATTTTCGGCAAACCCTTACTATCTTTTAGTTTTTCCTGCCAAGATTTTTGTTTTTTAGCCATGTTTCTTATCTTAATGAATTATAACTTTTTTCTTTTTTAGAATTTTTATCATTTTCTATTTTCCCAATACATCTTTCAGCGAGGTATGAATCACCAAATTTCCTTCTGATGAGCAAAGATTGCTCCATAAGGTTTTCTAAAGTTATAGCAAGCTTGCTTTGTTGCATAAAATCATAAATAAATTCACTCATTGAAATGTAGGCAAATCCTCTTTTTACCAGTATATCGCATAAATTCGTTTTTTGAGAACCGGGCAGACCACATACCAGTATTATCATTCTTTCATTATATGCCAATTATATGCCAATTTTCTCACCTTGTAAGAACATCATCAAGATTTTTGATATCATAATCATCGGTTGGATCAAATACTTGTGGAGAAAACTCAATAACCACCATATTTTCCACCGCCGTGTAAGCATGAGCACATCCTGGTTTAACATAGATTAGTTCCCCAGATTCCACACTACGAACGATGTTTTCTTTAGGGGTCTTAGGTAACCAGTATTGGGCTTTGCCTTTTCCAGATAGTATATATATGTATTCATGCCTCTGCTTATGGTAATGATTTCCTCGGGGTCCGAATCCTTTTTTGAATTCTATAGCAACTATGTAACACATCTCAGTTCCATTATGAAGAAAGAACGTACTTCCTTTTTCTTTTGGAAATCTTACCTAACAATGGTTCTGGGGGCTTAGGTAAGGATGTCAGTTCTGGTATTTTTTTTATTTCTACATAGTTTTGGATTTTCATTTTATTCACCCCTTGTTATATAGTTTTTATAGTGACACTTCATCCACTTTATAGTTTTTTGGATTCCATCTCTTAGCAATGTCTTTGGCTTCCAGCCGAGGACTTCATTTGCCAGAGAGAAAGAACCGACTAACTGTTGAATATCGTAAGGTCTAGATGCCTTAGCCCCAAACAAAATATCCACATCAAGGTTCATCATCTTTTTAATAAGTTTGGCCAATTCAA
>CAYVCK010000084.1:0-2709 GCA_964450195.1 uncultured Gammaproteobacteria bacterium | reverse complement strand
AAGATCTGCATTTTTTAATAAAATTTCTAAATTTTGACAGAAACCAGTGTCTCCCGAATAAACCAATGTTTTATTTTTATCTTTAATTTTTAAAGCAATTGGTGTGAAAAATTCATTATTATGCTGAACAATTCTTGAATAAATTTTCAAACCATTAAATTTTATTTGACTATTTTTTAATTCTTTAATTTCTATTGGAAAAATCAATTTTTCTGGAAACATTATTTTTTTAAGAGATTGAAAATCTTCTTTAAAACCGGGATAGCCAAAAAGATAAATTTTAGGTTGTCTTTTGGCATATAACGTCCAAACATAAAGAGTTTGAAGAAAGGGAATAAGATCAGCTAAATGATCGGAATGAGGATGGGTAATAAAAATTGCTTTTATTTTCCACCAAGCAATTTTTTCTTTTTTCAGTCTCTGAAAGGCGCCAAAGCCGCAATCTAAAAGAAAGAGATCTTTTCCTTCGGTCAAAAGAATAGATGAAGCATTTCTTTTTTGAGATAAAATTGCTCCTGAGCCTAAAATTTGAACTTTCATAGATGATTTAAAAAATTATTCTCTTGAAATCTTATTTTCTGATTCAATTACTTTAATTTTAACATTTAAAAATTTTTCCAGCAACCAGAGATGGGTTAAAAGATGATTGGTCAGACGCGAAACCGTAAAGGCAAACGGTTTTTTGCTAATGGCTAAATAGAGAATAATTTGATCGACTAAATAAGGATCAAGACATTTTCCTGATTGATAATATTTAATAAATTGTTCTGCCGCTTCTTGACCAACTTTTTCCGCTGGTTTACCGCTTTCGCCTAAAGATGAGAAACCCACTAAAACATTAGTAAATTTTATTTTAAGAAAAATAAAAGTTCCTGGGTTCAAAGCCCGGACTTGCTCAACTTTTATATTTTCTATCAATTGCTTATTCCAATGTTCTTGAGAACTTGAGAATAAACTCCTTAACCTTTCTATGGCTGATTGTTTCTGACGTTCGGCAATTTCAATGGGCAAATTAGCAACAATGGAAAGACAGGAGAGTTCTTCTAAATTTCCTCTTTCTAAAAAATCTTTTACTTCGATTTTCCCTGTTGGCTCAATAAATAATCTCACTCTCCCGCCACCCTTAGGATAAAAACCATATCGCTCTAATTTTGCTTCGGCACAAACGCCTAATTTTTCTATCATTGGTAAAAAAACTTCAGAGAAATAATGAAATGGCGGGGCTAAAGGATTATGGGTCCCACCAATAATTAAAATTTCTGAAGGATGTTTGGCAAAGGCAAGGGGTAATAAAATTGTCTGAGCAACAAGTGTTGTTGAACCAGCTGTGCCAATATCAAATTCGTATCTACCAAATTTTATCTTCCTCGGTTCAAAATAAAGAAGCTTCGAACCAATCTTTGCTCCAGCAACTTTTGCCTGAGATATTTTTTCTGCTGCTCTAACTGCGGCCAAATGTTGAGACTGAAGTCCTGGGTTTTTCCTTTTTGCTCTTATATTAAAAATCTCTATCGGCTGACTAGTTAAAACCGAAAGAGAAAGAGAGGTCCGCAATATCTGTCCGCCGCCTTCACCATACGAACCATCAATTTTAAGCATAGTAATTGGTTAGAGAAATTGGTTGATTATTCTCTATTCTCTATTATTTTTCTTATTCTTTCTGCTTCTTTTTTTAAAACTTCACCTTGGTAGTTAGCGCTATGAGCAGGACAACCTTTATAGGACGGCCTTTTTTGGTCTAAATGAAGATTAAGCCAAATTTCATTTTTGGCTTCTTTCTCAATATAAATATGAAAACGGGGATAAAAATAAGAACCAAGCCGATGGGTAAAACTCGTTTGTCCACTTCGCCTGTCCCTAAATTCTGAGTAGCCACATCTTTTAATTAGTTTAGCCGTACTTAAACCATTTTGTTTAACAATCTTAATTCTCATTTTTATTATCGAATTATTCTGAGATTATTAAGTAAAAATGCCAGAATATCATTTTTCGTCTCTGAACATAAAAATACACGGCTTGATGTGGACTTTGAAATATAACCCGCATAAATAATTGCTTTTAAACCCGGGGACTGTCCCCGAAGGTTTCTTTCACTTTTTTGAATATTTTTTTGTCAAATCTTCTGCTTTTTTGATTATCTCCCTTGAAACCCCTTGGCCACGGATCAAGGTAGTTGGGCCAGGGATATTTTCAGGTTCAATTAGGATATCACCCCTTTTTGCCAATTTTTTTATTTTTAGATTTTCTTGATGATTTCGACCAACGACAATTACTGCGCTCGTTTCATTCGCGCTCGCAGATAAACGCGGACTTGACGCGGATTGACGCGGAAAGTATTGCCAGAAATGACGACCGAGTTTTAAAAGTTCGGCATCATTTTCATTTATATCTTTAAAATTTTCTAGCATTGTTTTAAGTCTCTTAGCGAATTCTTTATCACAAAGTAAACAACCACCAGCTGGGGTTGGATAATTTTTTAAGCCAAATTTTTTCGCTAACTCTATTTGTGGAAGCCGTTGTCGACCAGAGATAGCATACAATCTTTCTCGATCAATCAATTCTTTTTTCTCTATCTCGGTCTCTTCTAAAAGCTTTGCTGAAAGTGGCCTTAAAATTTTTCCTTCCAATTTTGCTTCTTTTTCAATCAACTTTAAGGCTCTTCTTGTTTGACTCATTGGTCGTTGACCCAAAACCTCTCCACTAGCAATA
>CAYVCK010000083.1:0-2877 GCA_964450195.1 uncultured Gammaproteobacteria bacterium | reverse complement strand
CTAATACGCCTGGCTCAAGGAGAATAGTTTTAAGTGCCTTAGATTATTTAACTCAGGCGGATAAAATTATTATTTCTGCCTGTGGAACTTCTTGGCATGCGGCTTTGATTGGTAAATACCTTTTGGAAAGTTTGGTGGTCACATCAACTGAAGTTGAATATGCTTCTGAATTGAGATATCGACCGATTTTAGCTGGCGATAAAACAGTTTTGATTGTTATTAGCCAATCTGGGGAGACAGTTGACACATTAGCTGTTTTGAGAAAAGCCAAAGAAATGGGTTTAGTGATTTTGGGTATTGTTAATGTGGTTGGCTCGACTATTTCTCGAGAGACAGATGCTGGCGTTTATCTTCACGCTGGTCCGGAAATTGGGGTGGCTTCAACTAAAGCTTTTACTTCACAGGTGGCTGTTTTGGTTCTTTTGAGTCTTCTTTTAGCCCAAAAAAGAAATTTAATAACTCAAAAAGAAATTACTGAGATTCTTAAATATTTAGAAAAGATTCCTTTACAGATCCAAGCACTTTTAGATGATAATGAGAAAATAAAGAAGATAGCCGAAGAGTACGCTCAATTTAATAACTTTCTCTATCTTGGCCGAGGTTATAATTATCCAGTTGCTTTAGAAGGGGCTCTGAAATTAAAAGAAATTTCCTATATCCATGCGGAAGGTTATCCGGCCGCAGAAATGAAACACGGTCCAATTGCTTTGATTGATGAGAAAATGCCCGTGGTAGTCTTAGCGACTGATACTGAGGATATTGTTTATAAAAAAGTCGTAAGCAATATTGAGGAAGTACGAGCCAGAGGAGCGAATGTCATTGCGGTGGCCACAGAAGGAAATAAAGAGATTAAGAAATTGGCCAATGAAGTAATTTATGTTCCTAAAACCAAAGATTTTCTTTCACCGCTTTTAAATGTGATTCCCTTACAACTTTTGGCTTATTATCTGGCAGTTTTAAGAGGATGCGATGTGGATAAACCGCGTAACTTAGCCAAAAGTGTGACTGTTGAGTGAGGTTGATAAAATAACCAAAAAGTTATGTTGAATATTTTTAAAATTATTGGCGCTTCAGGATTAATATTAATTTCTGTTGGGATAATAACAAAAAAAAAGAAAAATTCAGAACCTTTATTATATTCTAGGCGGCATATGTTTAGAAATTTATAGCATCTATCTTAGAGATGTTATATTTATAATTCTTCAAATAGTTTTTACTTTAGCGGCAACTTACGATTTGATTTTCAAACGTAAAAATTAATTTTAGTATGACAGCGTTTAGAAACAGAAAATTATTAATTTTTTTATTTTTAATCACTTTATTATTGATTGATTTTTTTATTATTGGTCGGCTTGATCCTGTTTGTCGGAAAGGTCAGGGTTATGGTTTTGGCTATTATCTGGGTAAGGAAGAGCAGAGAATGATTCATTATCAATATGGCTTTGAAAGGATTAAATATAATTTTAGGAATTTTTTTCAGTTTTGGGCTGGTCCAACTTTTGGCAGGAGATACTACTCTCTTAAGGAATTTTTAACCCTCGATGGCAATTCTTTGATCTGGAATGTTTCACATTTTCTTTGCTTTTTTATTTTTTCTCTAATTTTACTTTTATTCTTTAAATTGAATCCTCTTTCTGTTTTTTTAATTGGCCTACTTGTAAACATTTTTCATGAATATATTGCCGAAGGAATCTATGTTGACCCTTCCTTTAATGATCTGTGGCTTGATCTACTCGGAACCCTATCTGGTATTTTAATAGGAATAATTTTTGGCAGAATCCGGTATTTTCCTCTCAGGAGAAAATTTGGAACAAAAAATTAGAAATAGAATTTTAAGACAGCTTTATATTGCCAAAGACAAGGAATAACTTATGGGCAAAGCAAAAGTTTTTTTAATTCTCTGCCTATCTTTTATTTTCGGCATTGTTTTTGCCTCTTTTATAAAAACTTCATTTTCTGTCTGCTACTTTCTTTCTCTTCTAATTTTAATTTTTCTAATTTTAGGTTGGCGAAATAAAAAAGTTAGAATTTTAAGCCTTTCTCTAATTTTTTTAATTTTAGGGATCTTAAGATACAATTTGAGTTTACCGAAACTAACGGCCGAGAAAATTCAATTTTATAACAGCAAAAGAGTTATTTTTCAAGGAATAGTAAAAAAGATTGATGAAAGATTGAACAGAGAAGAGTTGGTTATTGGGTCTGAAAAGATAGTTTTGAACGAGGCAGAAATTAAAATCAAAGGAAAAGTTTTGGTTTTTGTCCCTCTTTACTCTCAATATCGGTATGGTGATAGATTAGAAATTAATTGTCAATTGATTGCGCCAAAATCAATTGAGAGGTTTGCTTACCACGAATATTTAGCTCGATACAATATTTATTCATCTTGTTTTCCTAAAGAAATAAAAATTTTAGAAAGAAATAAAGGAAGTTTCATTACTCGGCAGATTTTAAAGATCAAAGAAAAAATCAAATTAGCCATTAATCAAAACTTTACCGAACCAGAAGGGGCAATTTTTTCTGCTCTACTTTTAGGTTTTAAAAAAGAAGTGCCACCAAAGGTAAGAGAAGTTTTTTCTAAAACTGGCACCGCTCATATTTTGGCTGTTTCGGGACTACATGTGATGATTATGGCGAAATTGTTACTTGTTTTTTGTATCAGTATTTTTTCCTTAAAAAGGCAAGATGCTTTTTGGCTCATTTCTTTAATGTTAATTTTTTATGTTATTTTAACCGGTGCCTCGGCTTCAGCCGTTAGAGCTGGTATTATGGGATTTTTGCTGATTTTAGCAGAAAAAATCGGCCGGCGAAAAGAGAGTTTAAATCTGATTGTTTTCGCGGCCGCGACAATGCTTCTTTTTAATCCAAAACTTTTGAAAA
>CAYVCK010000082.1:0-2878 GCA_964450195.1 uncultured Gammaproteobacteria bacterium | reverse complement strand
ATAGCAACTCACTTCCTTTATTAAAGGACTAATAATACGTATAATTATTTTGCATGTTTGTCAAATTTATCAACCTTTAGTTTAAACAATACCTCCTCCTTTCCTTTAGTAAATTTTTTTACCTCATTTTTATTAATAAAATAAACACATATCACCCCTTTAACACTAGAAAAATCAAGTGAGCTATTATAACCAGACCCCATATTTTCTAACCGCGAGGTTATCAACGGTGGAGGAAAAAGTCTATAACTAAATCCTCTTAGCATTGGAGTATCGTGATCTAACTGTATTAATATTGTTCCATCTTTAATTGAAGGATTTTTTTAAGTGCAGCAAAATATAAGTCTGAGAGATTATTATTTAGAGGTATATTACTCTCAGGTTCCGGATTACGAGACATAGGAGCACAATATTTAGGCAATCTCCTTCCTTTAAATAACGCAATAATAATCGCATGATGCGATTTATTTTTTTTGAAAATTTCAATTATTTCATTATCCATAAGTGATTGATTATTAGTAAATTTGTATATTTTCTAATAATTAGTTATACTTTTAGTATACATATTCTTAATAATTTTAGCAAGTCATAACCGTAATTTCTAAGATGACATACAAATTTGAAAATATAAAAATTGTTCATCTTGAGGTTACCACGAAATGTAATGCCAATTGTCCAATGTGTGGTCGAAATACGTTTGGTGTCGTTTGTCCCGGCTTGCAATTGATAGAGATTTCTCTGGAGGATTGTAAAAAAATTTTTCCGCCAGCATTTCTTCACCAACTCACAGGTATAAGTTTCTGCGGCGCCTACGGGGACCCTGTTTGCTCACGAGAGTTATTGGAAATTATTGAATATATGCGCTGTAGCAACCCAAATATTGAAATAGAGGTGTATACTAATGGTGGGGTCCGTTTACCTTCGTGGTGGGAAAGATTAGCACAGGTTATTGGGAAAAATGGGAAAGTTATCTTTGGAATTGATGGACTAGAAGATACAAATCATATAAACCGTCGGGGAACAATTTTTACTCACATTATTAGAAATGCTGTAGCTTTTATTCAAGCAGGTGGTCGGGCCCAATGGGATTTTATAGTGTTCAAGCATAATGAGCATCAAGTTGAACAAGCAAAGAAGTTGAGTTCAAAATTTGGATTTGAGATTTTTTCAATAAAACGGTCGAATAGATTCTATAAGGTATTGTATGAAAAAGATCCTGCTCTTGAATATGTAGGCGAAGAATTTGGAAAGTATCCTGTATATGATTTCACCAGACGGAAAGTCGGATATATAGAACTTCCAAAAAATCCTAAATATTGGGATGAAACTTTAAAGACTTTAAAGATTTTGATTAAGAAGTTTGGCTCCTTAGATCAATATTTTGATGAAGTACCAATTGATTGTAAGGCAAAAAAGTATCAGAGTATATTCATTAGTGCAACAGGATTAGTTTTCCCTTGTTGTTGGATTTATCACCAGTCAAATTACAGAACTTTTTATAATGTTACGGATCCCTTTGAGCTTGGTGTAGAGAAAATTATTCATCAGATAGAAGGTGTTGATCAGATTTCGGCAAAAAAACGCCCATTGAAGGACATTGTTGGAGGAGAATTTTTCAGACAAATTGAAGAAAGTTGGCTTATTCATGGATTAAAAAATGGGCGTCTAAAAGTTTGTGCACGTGCTTGTGGAATTCATCTGGATATGCATGAAAACCAATTCGAAAATAAAGCATTAAATCCCTGGTGTAAATCCCATTCAAAATCTTATGATAAAACTTAAGCTTGTTATTGCGAAAATAAATGCCCTTATTGTTATAAAAGAATTTTATGGAATTTCCGCAACTTAAAAGAAAAATAATCGGGTTTAACTTTAAATAATAAAAATTTATGATAAAAGCAGTCCTTTTTGATTTAGGGCATACTTTAACAAGAGAAGTTAATGTTTCTAAGAAAATAGAAACTTTATTAAGGCCTCATAATTTAAATTGGGAAAGATTTCATTCTTGTTGGAAAAACCTTTATTTCCTTCGTTCAATGGGGAAAATATCGAATGATAGAGAAATGTTTTTATTATTAGAAAAAATTCTTGAACGAAAGAATATACCATTTCAAAAGATAAAGGATGTTATTATTTTTGAATCTCATATTATACCAAAAGAAAATATTAAAATCATAAAAGAAATTAAAAAAGAATACAAAGTCGGACTAATTACTAATTTTGTACACGAATGGATAAAAAAAGTCTTTAAAGTTGAAGAAATCGATGACTTGTTTGACATTGTGATTGTTTCCTCTAAAATAGGAGTAAGAAAACCAAATGCGGAAATATTCTATACTGCATTGAAATCATTATTGATAGAGCCAAGTGAGACCGTTTTTGTGAGCGATGATTTTTGTAGCGATTTAATTTGCGCCAAAGGATGTGGAATTAAAACTATATGGCTAGATAAAGGAATTAAAAACAAAAGGAAAGAGAAAGAAAGAAAAATTGCTAAACTATTTCAACCAAATGTAATTATTAAAAATTTCAGGGAAATAATTTCAATAATTAAAAAAATATAAAAATTTTTCCCGGCTCACCCAAAACAGACGGGCAAAAAGAAAAGGGGTGTGGGGGAAATGAATTTTTACCCGCCTGCTGTCCGTCCTAGGCGGACTGAGGGTGGGACGGCTCCGAAAATTAAGCCCGCAAAAATAATTCCTTTTCTAAAAGAGAAATTTTGTCGCCCGTCCTTTAAATAAATTTTTTGCGGGCTTGTCCGCCAAAGGCGGACTGCGGCGGGATTTCGCTGGCTCGCCTTCGGCGAGCCAGCGACTAAAATTCCGCGTCAGGATTTTCTTTTAAATAAGTTCGAATTTTATCCAAGACCGGCAGC
>CAYVCK010000081.1:0-2891 GCA_964450195.1 uncultured Gammaproteobacteria bacterium | reverse complement strand
TTTAATTTTTCCGCTACCTTTACTGACAAAAGGGATTTTGCGACCTGTGCTTTTAGATATAATCTTGCTGATTTTGTAGAAAACGGTTATGGTAAACATATTTATCTATCGTCGGCAGAAATTACTGCTTTTCGTAGTCAAAGCGATTTTTCTCCAATAGAAAAACAGAAAATCGTTTTAAAGACACTTTTGCTTTTAACTTACATTAATAAGTATTTTGAAAAAATCAGAAAAGTTACCCCGTTAGATAACTCTGTATCTAACGGGGCGCTATACCACCGTCCACTTCTTCTAACTCTGGTTAATTCTGTGGATGTGGAACAATCTGACCTAGAATTGTTTTTTAGGGAATTGGAGAAGGTTGCGAAAAATGATGTTAGAGCGGATTTACTAAAAAAAGCAAAAGAGGAACTTATTCAAGAATTTCGCGATAACCCTAAATTCGTATTTGAGGAGTTGGAGTGCGTCATCAATGCTGATTTGGTTTCAAAATTAGGTTATAAGGATATTTTGAAATATGTTTTAAATGCAAATACGCCGGGCAAGATTGAAGTTTTGAAAATCCCTGGGAATCGGCAAGAATTGATTTTTAGATTAATGACGGCTGAAAAGCCATTTGCTTTAATTAAGATCGGCGACATTTCCGGCTGGCTGAAGGACAAACTTGAAGGATACGAAATAAATGAAAGTTTTGAAAATGAAAGTTATTTTAAGGCAATCAATCGCGATGATTCCGACATAAATGTTTTAATGGGTTCCCGTTCTTTTTACGAGGGTTGGGATTCTAACCGGCCAAATTTGCTTTTGTTTGTGAATATCGGAGTTGGAAGCGATGCTAAAAAATTCGTTTTGCAATCGGTTGGGAGGGGTGTCCGAATAGAGCCACAAAAAAACTTACGGAAACGGCTCCAAAATTTGCTCAACGCTAAAGTTGTAAAAGAGCAATTATTTGAGAAAGTAAAAAGTCTGGTTTTGCCGATTGAGAGCTTGTTTGTTTTTGGTACAAATGCTGAAAACTTGAGGGAAATAATTGCAACACTAAAAGCAGAGAAACAAGATAAAAATTTGGGTGAAGCGTTTATTTTGAATCCCGAGGCGCAAAAACATACACTTTTGGTGCCGGTTTATAAAACCGCTGAGAGAATTTTTGCTGAAGAACAAGCCCCCCAAAAATATTCTGTCAGCCGCGAAGATTTTGATATAACATCGCAATTTTATGAATTTTTGGGCGACAAAGTTGCTGTGGCGAAATATGACTGCGAAGTGAAAGTTTTGAAGAAAGCAAAAGAAAGCTTTTCAGAAAAAGAGAAATATTATGATTTCATCGAAACAAACTCACTTTTTGAACCAGAGTTAACTCTTGGCCGGATTTTTAATTATCTTGGAGTTAAGAGTCGAGAATTCGACAGATTTGAAAAGGTAGAAAAAGGCAAATTTATTGTCCATTTTGAAAGGATTAGATTTAAAGATGGAGAAAAATACAAAGAAATAAAACGAAAAATAGAAGAGGTCAGGCGCTATCCTGAGAGACAAAAAGAGTTGGACAAGCAATATGGCAAAATTCCCAGAAAGGAATTTGAAAGACAAATGACCCTGTTTGAGCAGGCGGGGAATTTTGAAATGAAAAATCAAAAGATCACTATCAAGTATTTAGCCAACCATTACTATCTTCCGGTGATAGTTTCAGAGACAGAAAAAATTGACTATCTCAATCATATTATCAATGTTGATAGCGAAGTAAAATTTGTTGAGCAACTGGAAGATTATTTAGCCAAACCCGATAATATTTTTTCGCAATTTGACTGGTGGATGTTTTCAAAACTTGACCAAACGCTGGACGAAGTTTTGATTCCATATTACAACCCAAAAGAAAACAATATAGCTAATTTCAAACCGGACTTTATCTTTTGGGCGCAAAAAGGCAAACGCTACTTGATTTTATTCGTTGATCCGAAAGGGACAGAACACGCGGACGGATACAGAAAAATTGACGGCTACTCAAGAATATTTGAAATTGGCGAACAAAAGCAAAGCCGGGATTTTTCATACAACGGATTTACTATAAATACAAAACTATTACTCAAACCGAGGCGGGGCATAGCAGAAGTTTTGGAAAATTATAAAAGGTATTGGTTTGATAATTTTGATGATTTTGCAAAGAAAATTGATAATTTTTAATAAAGAAGAAATCATCACCTCCAACTGTCGCCTCGTTGATCTGATGGAGAAAAAGATTGAAAAAATTTTAACCAATGAAGATTAAAAGTTCACTTACCCCCATGGTGTATATTCTTTCTTTTACGAGACACTGATTCTTTTGAAACAAACCGCAAGGAGACCAGGGTGAGGATGGTTGAAATTGTCATAGGGACAAAGATAGGCCCTACCCAGGGGAACGGAAGCAGGAAAAAGATATCCAAATCACCCAGAGTCTGAGGCCAGCCAATTGTCAGGCGTAAAAATACATAGTAAAAAATGTCCCATATCCCAAAGGAAAGGAAGAAATAAGCGATTCTTTTTTAGGCTCTAAAAAAGCAATGCCCGGAAGCAAGAACAAGACTTCGTCCTCCGCTATTTGCGGCTGGGTTATTCCCAAAAGTTGGCGAAGATAGACTACCACTGCCGCCTCCACAAAGCCAAAGGCAACGGCAAATATTGATATCGCGATTCTGTACAGCGCTTCTTTCAAATATTGCTGTGCCGTAAGCGATATTTGAGGGGAGTGCAAGCGCTTTTAAGTCAATATTGTCAATGAGTTGTTTTAGTGTCATGCCCTGAATTAACGCCTTGGTTTACTGTCCATGGCAACCGCAATGGCCACACCAAGTGCCACACCTACACCAACTCCAACAGCAACATCACAAAATAGCACTAATCCTTAAGGCACTGCC
>CAYVCK010000080.1:0-2903 GCA_964450195.1 uncultured Gammaproteobacteria bacterium | reverse complement strand
CGGTTTTCGTCACGCACGGCCGAGCCCGGTGTGAGCGTGAAATGACCCCGTCCAACCCCCCTCCAACTGAGGCCTTTCCGGATGGCGGCCATGATGCAGGTCCCGGATCCGCTGAACGGCTCGTACACCGCCTCGCCGAGCGCCTCGGCCGTCGGTGCTACGCGATGGATTCTGGATGAAACCATGACAAAAAAGAAAGAAGATATAAACCAAACATGGCTAAAAAAACATAGCCACTAAATTTAGTGATAAATTTTAGGTCAGCCTTGTCCATATTTTTTATTTTTATGCATTTTAAATATTTGAACTATGAAAGCTAAAAATAAACTTATTGGTTGAAGTAAATATAAAATATAATAATCTTTTCGAGAATGATGTTTTTTAAAATAATAAAGAAGACTGCGATTAAATTCTCTTTGTTTAGTTAGAGGAGGCAATTGAGAAAAACTTCGGGCGCCATAATGACGAAGACAAATGTTTGGTGTATAGATTACTTCCCAACCAGCTTGCTTGACCCGACGACAAAAATCAACCTCTTCAAACCATAAAAAAAATTTTTCATCAAAACCTCCGATATCTTTGATAGCTTTAGCCCGGATGGCTAAAAAAGCGCCAGTTATTTGCTCAACTAATTGAGTTTTTAAATAATCAAAATTCCACAAAAAATAATCTGTCAATGGTTTTAATCTGGGTAGAAAATTGTGTAATTTAAATAAAATTAAAATTTGAGAAAGTAAGGTGGGAAAAGAACGAACAGAAGACTGAACCGCACCATCTGAATTTAAAATCCGACCGCCCAAAATAGCACAGCGAGAATTCTGACACATAAAATCCACGGTTTTATTAATCGCTTTATTTAGAATTTCTGTGTCCGGATTAAGAAGTATGATAAATTCACCTCTAGCTATTTTCAAGCCCTGGTTAACCGCCCCGGCGAAACCAAAATTCCTATCGTTAAAAATAAATTTGGAATTTGGAATTTGGAATTTGGAATTTTTTAATAATTCTCGACTTCCATCAGTTGAAGCATTATCAATAATAATGACTTCGTAACTAATACTTTGAGTTTCTCTAAAAATCGATGCCAAACATTTTTCCAAGAAGGGCTTTACGTTCCAGCTAACAATAATAATTGAAGCGTCCATAGAACAAGTTAATTAATCACGAGCCGATGGCACGATTACACTCTTAAGATTTTCAAAATCTTCTAAAACTAATCCTGTACCACGAACGGCGGCTGTCAACGGATCGTCAACAATGTGGATTGGGACATTGATTCTCTTCTGAACTAATTTATCTAACCCCCTTAGCAAAGCTGTTCCTCCGGAAAGTAATAATCCCCTTTCATAAATATCAGCCACTAACTCTGGTGGTGTCTTTTCAATTGTATCACCAGCCGCCTCAACTATTATTTTAAGAACAGACATTATAGCCTCCCTGACCTGAGTATCACTAATGCTAATTTCTTTTGGTAAACCCGTGACCAAATCTCGCCCCCTAACTTTCATTTCCTGTGGCTTCTCTAATGACGAGGCTGAACCAATTTTAACTTTTAATTCTTCAGCTGTCTGCTCGCCCAGCAAAATATTAAACTTTTCACGCACATATTGAATAATATTTTTATTCAAGGTTTCACCGCCAATTTTCAGAGATTTCCAGGTCACCACGCCAGAAAGGGAAATTACTGCTACCTCAGCCAGCCCACCGCCAATTTCAACAATTAAATTTCCGATCGACTCATGAATAGGCAGTCGAGCGCCAATGGCGGCAGCCATCGGACGTTCAATTAATAGGACTTCTCTTGCCCCGGCCCGAAGCACCACATCTTCAACAGACTTCTTTTCTACTTCTGTAACATCAAGCGGAACAGCGACTACAACACGCGGCCGGGGGAAAAAAGCAGCTGTATCACGATGAATCCGCTCAATAATTAATCTCAACATTTTCTCAGCCACCTCAAAATCGGAGACAACACCATGCACTAATGGTTTAACAGTAAAAATGTGGGCTGGCGATTTACCAATCATTTTTACCGCCATCAGACCAAGGGCAATAATTTGATTGGTCCTAGCGTTGATAGCCACAATTGATGGCTCATTAAACACTAATCCCCTGCCCTTAACATAAATCCTGGCGTTGGTTGTCCCTAAATCAATACCAATGTCTTTGGAAAATAAGGCGAAAAGATTTTTAAACATACCAATAAATAAATTTCTAATTTCGAATTTCTAATTTCCAATCAATGTTTCAATGTCTAAATGTCTAATATCTAAAATTAATTATTTGATCATTTGGGCATTAAGACATTAAGCCTGCCCGGTAGTGAAATGAGGTTTCTACTGCCAGGGTTAATTAGGAATTAGAAATTTTTATTCTCCTATTATCTTTACAATCACCTTTCTCTCTCGCGGCTGATTGTCAAAATCACAAAGTACTATCTGTTGCCAGGTGCCAAGTTCTAATTGACCTTGAGTTATAGGAACGGATAAAGAAGCGGAAAATAAACTCGATCGCAAATGAGAAAAACCATTATCATCGCCCCAAGTTTGATTATGATGATAGGGTTTATTTTGCGGCACAAGTTTTTCCGTCAATTCTTGAAAGTCTCTGACTGAATTTGGTTCATATTCAATAATCGTCATAGCCGCGGTTGAACCTTTAACAAAAACATTGACCAAACCTTCTTTAATCTTTGATTTTTTAACAATTCCATCAACTTCTTCAGTAGTATTAATTATATCACAAAATCCTTTGGTGAAAAAGGTAATTTTATCGGTATAAATCATATAGTATGATGCGAATATGCTAATTTTATGCCAATAATGCTAATTGCGAATATTCGCAATTAGCCCGCCTGCCACGCCCGACATTGCCTTGACTGATTGTTTTTAAACCGTGTTAAT
>CAYVCK010000079.1:0-3019 GCA_964450195.1 uncultured Gammaproteobacteria bacterium | reverse complement strand
TTACCGAATTGACTTTTCCTCTGTTTGTTGTAGCAAAGTAAATTTGTCTCATACAATAATGGATTTCTCACTAAATTATAAATCTTTTCTTCCAAAGGCGAGCGGAGGCGGATTGCACATAACGTTTTGCGGATAAAAGAAGCTGCCGAAGGCAATTTGAGGAAATTTCTGCAAGAAATTTCCGTTTAAGCCGTGTTATGTGGTGAGCCTGCAACAAGGCGACGAGGGAGCGAAGCGACCGACAGCATGACGCAGGACTACCGCCTTAAGTCATCAAAAGAAACTGTAACGAATTCGGGATTCTTTATTTTCAATTTTTCAGTAATGATTTCTGGGGCTAAATTTTCACCCTCAACAATAAGAAATTTACCAACATCTTCAATAAGATTGATGTTGATTTTATAGTTCTCAAAATCAAAAAATCGTCTCTTCTTTTTTAAAACACACTTTACACTGAATTTTTTGGTCAATTCACTCTTGACTCTATCAACATTATCAATCGGTTCATATTTTACAATTTTAAACTTGCCATTTTCTGATTTCAGATTGACCAAAAAGTTTCCCCGATTATCCTCAGTGATTTTGAGAACCTTGCCAGTAGGTTGTTTGAAATAAGTATCCACAACATCAATCTCTTCAGAAAATTTAGCCCCTAATTTAATGAGATTTTTCTCAACTTTCTTATAATCCCGAATTCGTATTTTCAATTCTTCAGCCATAATGATTGTAAATGGATTGAACTATTTATATTTGGCGGTAGTCCGAGTAATATTGCACATAACGGTTCCAGCATAAAAGAAGTTCCGAGTGATAGCGAAGGATTTGGGCGAGTGCCGCAAGGCACGAACCT
The DNA here is from genome assembly GCA_964450195.1 of uncultured Gammaproteobacteria bacterium. Taxonomy (GTDB): domain Bacteria; phylum Patescibacteriota; class Patescibacteriia; order UBA2591; family CALHIP01; genus CAYVCK01. The sequence goes on along the minus strand of CAYVCK010000079.1, from coordinate 2,169 downwards.
TTTATGCTATGTTATGCGCATGTGCCGTGCCGTTTTCTTAATCTCGTCAACCTCAAATAAATTTTTTTGTTTATCGTTATCATCTTTTTTATTTAAATTATTTTTTCCGTGCATATTAAAAAGGGAGGCATTGTTTGTTACTTTTTTAATCCGTTCTTCAATTATTTTACAGTAGTCAGGATTTATTTCAAAACCAATATAATTTCTGTTAAATTTTATACAAGCAACCGCTGTTGTTCCACTACCCATGAATGGGTCAAGAACAACTCCCTGTTCCGGGCAGCTCGCTTTAATTATTCTTTCTATAATTTCCAATGGCTTTTGTGTAGGATGACTTTCTCTCTCTGGGTCTTCAGCATGAATTCTGGTTACACTCCATAAATCTTTTGGATTGTATCCGATTTCAAGCCACTTTTTCCCCACAAAGATTGAACGAGTCCTTGCTTTTTTAGTTTCTGTATCATAAGGAATTCTTACGGAATCAATATCAAAATGATAGTTCTTTGTTTTTACAAAAAATCCAATATTATCGTGGACAGAAGAAAATTTTCTGGTACTCCCACCCATACTTGGCACTTTTCTATCCCAAATAATTTCATTCATCATAACCAATTTTGTTTTCATATAGCTAAAAATTTCTGGACTATGTTGCCAAGTAAGAAAAATATATAAACTGCCTGTATCTTTTATTTTTGGAATCACTGCATCTATCCATTTTTTACTCCATTCTAAATAGTCTTTGGGCTTCAATTTATCTGAATTATTTCCATAGTCCTTTCCTAAGCAATAGGGCGGGTCAGCTACAACCAAATCCACAAAATTATTCGGAACTTTATCTATTCCTTTTAACATGTCTTCATTAAAAATTTTGTTTAAAATTTCTTCCATATTTAATCTTCCTTTTGAGATTCTAATATTATGCTCTTTGAACTATCGCGAAGTAGTTTTAAAAATTCCTTTCTTGTTCTATATACTGGTTCATGATGATAATATGCTTGAATTTTATCATTTCTTGGATTCACATAAATAGGCAAAAATTGTGGAGAAAATAAACATAAATAATTTGGGTCAAATTTGATATTTATATTTTTGAAGGCTATCCCAAAACAAGCATAAATTAGATTGTAAGTAGAATTAGTAGCATATTGCATATAAAGTTTCTCAACTGCCGCAATATCATTTTTATTTTCTCTCATAGCAACATTGTGAATCTTTACATTAACATAGTAAATCTTTTCACCAACCTTAATTTCACAATCATGTAGGCAAGTATCAGGCATATCAAAATTAACATCATCAAGCCCCAGTTGTTCTGCCTCTATATTTGGTTTGTTGAGTGATGACTTGTTCAACAAGCCAACTAACAGATCTTGTGTGAGGTTTTAATCCATAAGGTAAAATATCTTTATCGGTAATATTAAAAGATGGAAGTATTGTTATTAATTTTTTATAGATATTTTTTATGAATTCAATATCTTCGGTAATTTGTTTAATCTGTTTGTCCATAATTTTTTACTCCTAGGCACGGCATTGCGTATAATGGGTGGCGGGTTATGCGAAGTTCTGACGACAAGCCGAAGGCTTGGAGGAAGAATTTCTGCATAACCCGCTGTTAGCCGAAGTGACGCGAGCGGAGCGAGCGGCACGAGGCTAACAAGGGCAAGGAGCGAAGCGACGAAGCCCGCCACCCATTAGCCAAAATGTTTCGCGAAGCGAAAAGCGAGCGAAGCGAGCGTCATTTTGGCTAACTCGTTTTTAGGCGAATTGAATGCATAATATCGACCTTTTTGTTGTGTATTATACGAACTCAATGTATAATTACACGCGCAATTAATAACAATCATATTAATTTTATTTTAATAACTTCCGTAAAATTATGCAAGAATATTTAGAAAAAACAAGGCAAGAATTAAGATTGAGAAATTACAGCTTTAAAACTATAAAAGCTTATCTCGGTTGTTTAAGAGAATATTTTTGTATCGGAATTTCAATAATTCCGATACAAGCCCGCTCCAATTTTGCCATTTTTTTCTAAATTAGGCATTATTCTAGGAATAAACCTGGTTAAACTTTTGTGAGGCAGTGGTTGAACCCGCCCGCCTTGACTTCGCCGATTGTTAAGACGGGAGCTCCAATAAATTTTGATGATTGAATTTTAGCAACAGTTTT
>CAYVCK010000078.1:0-3050 GCA_964450195.1 uncultured Gammaproteobacteria bacterium | reverse complement strand
TTATCAAGTTAAAGGGGTGTAAGATAATGAAATTGGTGTTTAGGGGTCGAACTTTTGAACAAACCATAATCATTGATCTTACAACCCCTATGAGCAAGAATACTAATGAAGTATTGTCAGGGAGGACGTTCTTTCAGATCCTTAGGTAGGAGGACTGAAATATTATCATCTAAAAAGCGAAAGAAAATTTAAATTTTATTACTCCGCTACCCTGAAAACTTCATCAATGCTCGTAATACCATCTAAGGCCTTGAGTAACCCGTCCTGGACCATGGTGACCATGCCTTGAGCTTTGGCCACATCGCGCATTTGGTATTCAGAAACTTGGCCGCTTAAAATTAATTTCTCAACCTCCGGCGACATCAATAAAATTTCATAAATACCAATCTGCCCTCTATATCCCAGACCCTGACACCCATCACAACCCTGGCCGTGATAAAATACAAGATTATTTAAATCAACCTTTGCCTTCTTATCTTTTAACAGATTAGTTAGATATTTTTTTACCCGCTCCATGATTTCTGGCGGATATTTTTTTCCTTCTTTACATTTTGGACAAATCCGTCGGACCAACCGCTGACCAATCACGGCATTAATTGAAGGCGCCAGAAGAAATGGCTTGGCGCCAATGGCTAAAAGCCGGGGTATAGCCCCAGCTGCATCATTGGTGTGCAGAGCAGAAATTACCAAATGACCGGTTAAAGCGGCCTGAATAGCAATTTCCGTGGTTTCCAAATCCCTAATTTCGCCAACCATTAAAACATCGGGATCTTGGCGCATTAAAGCCCTTAATCCTTTGGCATAAGTATATCCTTTAACCATATCTACCTGGCTTTGATTAATGCCTTTTAAACGATACTCAATTGGATCTTCAAGAGTAATAATTTTTGTTTCTGGATTGTTTAATTTATTGATAATGGCATATAAGGTCGTGGTTTTCCCGGAACCAGTCGGACCAGTAGTTAAAATCATACCATTTGGTCTTTCCACTTCTTGTTTAAGTTGTTCATAAGTCTGGCCGCGCAATCCTAAATCTTCAAAAGCCAAACCAGCCTGAGAAGAACGTAGCAATCTCATGACCACGCTTTCACCATGAGCGGTTGGCAGACAGGAAACACGGACATCAATCCGGTCGTTGGTTAAATAAATGGTAAACCGGCCATCTTGCGGCCGGTCGGTAATATTAATTTTAAGACTGGAAATTAATTTAATCCGTGAAATAACCTGCGGCCAAAGTTTTTTAGGCAAAATGGCTGTGTCAATCAAAATACCATCAATGCGAAATCTAATTTTCACATCTATCTCCTCTGCCTCAATGTGAATATCTGAAGCGCGCGATTTGACAGCCGCAGCAATAACTAGAGTTATTAAATCAGTAATGGTTACTTTTTGAATTGCCTGATTTAAATCGCGAAAACTTTTTATTTCTGATTCATACTTCCTAAAATCTTCTTCTTTGATTTCTACCCCTTTAATAATCTTAAAAATTTTAGGTAAAGTAGCATAAGCATTTAAGCCGAGATTAAAACTGTGTTCAGAAACAAGATACAACCCAGTTGTCAAATCATTTAATTTTTCTAATTGATTTCTAAATTCCACTAAATCAGGATTGGCCGGGTTGACTGTGGCTAATTTTGCTTCCTGACCAGCTAAATAAAAACAAATAACTTGATAACGTAAAGCATCATCATAAGAGATAAGGCGTAATGGTTCAGCACCAATTGGAAAACCAGTTAAATTAATATAGGCCAAACCAAGATTTTTAGCTTCTTCTTTAACACTCTCCTCAATCTCTTTCAATCGAATAGTTTCCAGTTTTTCTTTTAGTTTTTCTTCTTTCTCTTCTGGAGCTGGTTTAAGAGTTGGATTTTGATCAGCCATAAAAAATTGAAAATTGAAAATTATTACTTATTATACAGCCTTTGTCTAATATAATCTACCTCTTGTTTTAGTCGGCCGTCTTTTTCCAGCTCTTCTCTTACTTTTTTATAAGAATACATCACCGTGGTGTGATCCCGACCGCCTATCTCTTTGCCAATCATCGGAAAAGAAAGATTAAGATCCTCGCGCATCAAATAAATAGCCACCTGACGGGCCTTAACTAGTTCCCTGCGCCGGGAATCACTAATCAAATCATTCACTTTAAAGCCATAGAAATCAACGACCGCCTGAATAATCTGCTTTAAATTAACCAAGCCCTTTGGGGCGCTGGCGCTCAAACTGCTTAAAATTTCTTTTACCAAATCAAGGCTGGGTGTTAATTTGCTTAAATCCTGATAAGCAAAAATTTTTGCCATCGCTCCTTCTAGCTCACGAATATTCTTTTGAATATGGGTGGCTAAATATTGGATAATACTTTCATCTAAAACGCGGCCGTTCTCCTGACAACGAGCGCGCAGAATGGCTAATCGCATTTCTAAATCAGGTAAAGCAATATCAACAATCAAACCTGAGGTAAAACGAGAAATCAGTCTTTCCTCCAAGGCCGGGATGGCTTTTGGCGGTCGATCAGAAGTAATAACTATTTGTTTATCATTCTGATAAAGATGATTAAAGGTGTGGAAAAATTCTTCTTGGGTTGATTCCTTGCCAGCCATAAACTGAATATCATCTACTAATAGAACATCTACCTCTCGATGAGCTTTTTTGAATTTTCCCATTGTCCCATCACGAATCGCTTTGACGAATTCATTAGTAAATCTTTCGGCATTCGTATAAAGACACTTAAGTTTAGAATACTTTTTAAGGAGGGCATGACCAATGGCTTGAAGCAAATGGGTTTTGCCGAGACCAACACCACCATAAATAAAAAATGGGTTATATTTCTTACCCGGCATCTCAACAACGGCCTGAGCGCCGGCATAAGCCAACTCATTACTTTTGCCAACAATAAATCTTTCAAAAGTATAACGAGGATTTAAACCAAAACCATTCATTTCCTCTTTGATTGCCACCTTGATTTTGTTTAAATCCACTTTTAGGGGGACTGACGGAATAATTGGCACGCCAAGCGGGTCTACCCGGTAATTTATTTTTTTAATTTTCTGATT
>CAYVCK010000077.1:0-3058 GCA_964450195.1 uncultured Gammaproteobacteria bacterium | reverse complement strand
CTTCGCTCTCGCTTCAGCGAGGCGAGCCGAAGGCAGGTTCTTATATTTAATTTTTGATTTTGAGCGAAGCGAACATGCGTCATAAGAGAGCACCGAAAAGAAAAATTTCACCTGATCCAAAATATCATAGCGAGAAAATCGCTAAATTTATTAATTATGTGATGAGAAGAGGAAAGAAAACCGTAGTTCAAAAAATTGTTTATCAGGCTTTTGATTTGATCAAAGAAAAAACCAATCAAGATCCTTTAGAGGTTTTTAAAAGGGCCATTGAGAATGCTGGTCCATTAGTTGAGGTCAAGCCGCGCCGGATTGGCGGTGCCAACTATCAAATTCCTTTTCCGGTTGATGAGGCAAGACGTTTTACTTTAGCCTGTCGTTGGATTATTGAGGCGGCTAAATCTAAAAAGGGGAAGTCAATTACAGAAAAGATAGTTGAAGAGATTATCGCCGCGGCTAATAATCAAGGCACGGCAGTAAAAAAACGTGATGATGCTCATCGGATGGCTGAGGCTAATCGGGCCTTCGCTTATTTTGCCAGATTTATCAGATAAAGGGCTTTCTCAAAAATTTCGAGCCGAAGGTGAAGAAATTTTTACAAGAAAACCTTTACCCCCTCACTCGAGGGGTGAAGTTCAGAAATATTTTCAATAAGACTAGAGGATTTAACTTAAAAATAAATTAAAAATTTTGTTTAATTTTTGAGTGAGGGGGTATTCAATTTTCTAGCGAAATTTTCTTCGTTAGAAACTTGAAAATTTCGAGAAAATTGGTATGCGTGAATATTCATTAGAACAAACTCGAAATATTGGTATTATTGCTCATATAGACGCCGGCCTCAGTACTAGGGCAAAGCTCACTACGGGGCTGCGCTTAGTTTATTTATTAGATTTATGCCTAGAGAGTATTCACTAGAGCAAACTCGTAACATTGGGATCATTGCCCATATTGACGCTGGTAAAACAACAGTGACTGAGCGGATTTTGTATTACACCGGGAAAAAACATAAAGTTGGCGAAGTTCATTACGGCACAACTGAAATGGATTGGATGGAATTAGAAAAAGAACATGGCGTGACTATTACCGCGGCCGCCACAACTTGTTTTTGGCAAGATTGTCGGATTAATATTATTGACACGCCCGGCCATATTGATTTTACCGCTGAGGTCCAAAGATCTTTAAGGGTTTTAGATGGAGCGGTGGTGGTTTTTGATGGGGTGGCAGGAGTTGAGCCCCAATCAGAAACAGTTTGGCATCAAGCAGAAAAATTTTCTATACCGATTGTTGCTTTTATTAATAAAATGGATCGTTTAGGTGCTAATTTCTATGGTTCTTTAAATGAGATTCATGAAAGATTAACTAAAAATGCTTATCCAATTCAATTGCCAATTGGTGCCGAAGATAATTTTAAAGGAGTGGTAGATCTGTTAAGAGAGAAGGCAATTATCTATTTAGATGAAATGGGTAAAGAAATAAAAGAAGAAGATCCGCCAGAAGATTTAAAAGAAAAAATTAAAAAATATCGTCATCAGTTAATTGAAGCCATTGTTGAGCATGACGAAAAATTAATGCATGATTATTTGGAGGGGAAAGGGGTAGAATTAGAAGATTTAAAAAGGGTTTTAAGAAAAGCAGTAGTTGAGGCAAAAATTGTACCAGTTTTATGTGGGTCGGCTTTAAAAAATAAAGGCATCCAACTCTTGCTTGATGCAATTTGTGATTATCTCCCTTCGCCTCTCGAGATAAAACCGGTTGAAGGTCTTAATCCAGAGACAAAGGAAAAGGTTATTAGAAAGGCTTCTGACGAAGACCCGTTGGCGGTTCTGGTTTTTAAGGTTGCCACTGATCTGTTTGCTGGTTCTCTTTCTTATTTTCGGGTTTATTCAGGAATTCTTAAGGCCGGCTCTTATGTTTTAAATACTAATACTGGTGAAAAAGAAAGAATTAGTCGAGTTTTGAGGATGCATGCTAATAAAAGAGAAGAGGTGAAAGAGATTTACGCTGGAGAAATTGCCGCTTCAGTTGGTTTAAAAAATACTTCGACCGGTCATACTCTTTGTGATGAAAATCAGCCTATTATTTTAGAAGAAATTACCTTTCCTGAGCCGGTTATTTCTATGGCTGTTGAACCAAAAACAAAAATTGACCAAGAAAAAATGGGTTTAGTTTTGGCTAGGTTGACGCAAGAAGATCCAACCTTTAGAGTGAAGACTAATGAAGAAACCCAACAAACCATTATCTCTGGCATGGGCGAGTTTCATTTAGATATTTTAGTGGAGCGAATGAAGCGGGAATTCGGCTTGGCGGTTAATGTTGGCAAGCCGCAAGTTGCTTATAAAGAAACCATTACTCAGATCATTGAAATTGAAGGTAAATACATTCATCAATCAGGTGGTCGTGGTCAGTATGGTCATTGCTGGTTACGCCTTGAGCCGATGGATCGCGGACAGGGATTTGAGTTCGTTGATGAGATAAAGGGTGGAATTATTCCCAAAGAATACATTCCGGCCATTAGAAAGGGCGTTCAAGAGGCAATGGCTAATGGCGTTTTAGTTGGTTACCCAATCGTTGATATGCAAGTGACGGTTTATGACGGTTCTTATCATGAGGTTGACTCTTCAGAATTAGCTTTTAAAATTGCCGCCATGCGAGCCATTAAAAATGGCGTGTTAAATGGTGGGCCGGTTTTACTTGAGCCAATTATGAAAATAGAAGTTGTTGTTCCAGAACAGTTTATGGGCGAGGTGATTGGTGATTTAAGCTCCCGTCGGGCACAAATTCAGGGGACCAGAACACGAGGTCAGGTTAAACTTGTTGATAGTTATGTTCCCTTGGCAGAAATGTTTGGCTATGCTACAATATTAAGATCCTTAACAGAAGGTCGGGGTAGTTTTTCGATGGAATTTTCTCATTACGAAGTGGTACCTAAAAATATTTTGGATAAAATTATTGAAGGAAAGTCTAAATCTAAATAGGAATTCCCTTGACCTTTATTTAAATATCTATATAATTACCAGTGATGCGAAATTATCTCGCTTGAATAAAGGATTTTTAGCTCATT
>CAYVCK010000076.1:0-3147 GCA_964450195.1 uncultured Gammaproteobacteria bacterium | reverse complement strand
TTTGAGCAAAATCCTGATGCCGATTGACGCAAAATTGCTTCGCAATTTTGCTAACAGCGAGATGGCAAAAATTTCCCTCCCCCTGAAACCCTCCAATTTTTGCCCGCTCACCAAAAGTTTTTTACGAAATTTTTTGTGCCATCTTTTATAAATTATCTAAAAGATCTACGATTTACTCATTATACTCATTATAAAGGACTTTTAATGTTTTTAAGCTTTGGATTTGTTACTTTTGTATAAATTTGAGTTGTTCGAATGTTTTGATGACCCAATAGTTCTTGCACATATCTGACATCAACGCCATTTTCTAATAAATGCGTTGCGAAGCTGTGTCTTAATGAATGAAAAGTGGCGTCTTTTTTGATACCGGCTCCTCGAAATGCGTTTTCAAAAACTTTTTGAGCCGTCCGTTCGGTTAATTTTCCACCTCGTTCGCTTTCAAAAAGATAATCGTTTAGATTTTTACCAGCGATTAAATTTTGAAGATCGGTTTTAATTTTTTCCGGGAAAATAGTAATTCTGTCCCTTTTGCCTTTAGCGTTTTTAAGATGGATAGTTAATTCTTCTAAATTAACATCTTTTACTTTTAAGTTAACAACCTCGCTGATTCTTAATCCCGTTCCATAAGCTAAGGAGATTATTAATTTATGCTTTTGGTTTCTGATTGAGTCAATGATATTTTTAATTTCTTGACGAGACAAAACAATCGGCAGTTTTTTAATCCTTTTGGCAAATTTAAGATTTATTTTTGAGGAGTTTTTAAAACTTCGCAATAAAAGAATTTAATTGAATTTAAATATAAGTTGACTGTCTGCGAAGAATATCCTTTATCCTGCTTAGCAAGCAGAAATTTTTTAATTGATTCTATATCAATCTGATGTAAATCCGCTTTTTTAAAAAGAAAATATTCTTTTAGGCACATCAAATAACTTTTAATCGTCTTTCTGCTGTAATTTCTTAATCTTAATTCATTTATTGTTTGTTCTAAAAATTTTTGCATAATTTTTAAAAAAGTGATAAAATTAGTTTTTATCCACAATATTGATTTAATAATAACATCAGTTCGTATAAAATACAAGTATAAGGTTGATATACGAATTGTTTACAGATAAAAACGAGTTAGATGCAATTCCGAGGCTCGCGCAATAGGTTTTTATTAACTGATGAGAAAATTAAATTATGAAAAATAAAAGAAAAACTATTATAGTAATTGCACTAGTAGTATTCATTGGTTTATTTACATTTGCTTATATGACTGATTCATTACGTTTCTTAGGATTGTGTAAGCCAGGTTATAAATTTTACATTGCACCATTTGCTGGACCCTCCTGTTATAAACCTAGTGGGTTTGAAGGTCAACCCTGTGATAAATCTACTGATTGTGGAACAGGAGGTTGCAGATTAGTAAATCCCAATGTAACTACTGGTAAAGGTGTATGTACAGATTTGCGTTTTGGTTGCAACGTTTGGATTGATGAAGAGGGAAATTTTGATCCTAAGGAGGTTCTTTGTGTAGATTAAATGAAATTTCCCGCGCTCGCCTCGGAACTCTTCGTTTCTTCGAAACTCGCTCTCAGTCGATGTAATAAAAATTATGACTTGTCTCCTTCGAGGCATCTAACAATTTTTTAACGCTTCACTTCGTTCGGTACTTCGTACAAATTAACATAAACTTCGTTATTGTTAACTTCGTCAAAAAATATCCGTTATACGCAATAGCGATGGCTTATATCCAACCCTCACCCGAAGGCAGTGCTTAACGATAACTTAATAAAATAGCTTTAATATATTCTCATTATGATAGAAAACATTTTCTTAATTCTAATTTTTGCAGCCCTTTATGGCATTACCATGAAAATTGCTGATCTTTTAGATGAGCATGGATTAAAATGGTTCAAAGGAAGTGCAACAATCTTCGGCATTTTGTGGGGGTTATTTGGTGCCTTGCTTGTTGCCTCAAATATTCAAGTCGCAAATGTCTTACTCGCAATGATTCTTGCGTTTATTTTTAGAATGAGAATTGATTATAGAAATCATGCTATTGCAACTATCATAATCATTGCTTCGTTTTTATTATACAGCACCTTTGAACCATTAACTTTTTTCATATTCCTTGCTAACTTTGTGATATTTGGCTCACTAAAAGATGTTATGGATGACGTATACAAGAGAAGAGACTGGCTGCAAAAACTCACTGAATCTGGTTGGTATTATGTGGTTCCTGCCTTTGTGTATGCTATTTTGACCAACCAGTGGATTGTTTTCTACACATTTACTACTTACATAATTTTCTATGACTTGGTAAAATATATTGAAGAAAATAATCGCACTGCCTCCCCCCGCCCTTAAAATTTGTGCCATCGCTACTTGCTCCTTTCAGTCGCACCACGCCTTGCAGGCTCTCGGCTTCGCCTCGGGGCTGATAACAGCGGTTAACAGGGAAATTCCTGCGAAATTTCCCCAAATTTGCTTCGCAAACTTCTGTTAATCGCATATGTTATACGTTGCAATTTTTAAAAATCGAGAAAGTAACCCAAAAATTTTTGTTTACCCCGTAGTTTCCGACGAGGTCGGAACATTTCGGGGCCCGCGAACTGGCTGGGTTTTCCTGTCTGCCGCTTTTGGGCGGCGGGCACTGGTTTTTTTCAGGAATTTTTGATAAAATAGGTTCGAGCGAAGTTGTATAATCTCACCAGATTGAATTAGCCGCCTGGTATAGAGTAAACCTCACAAGGACAAAACAAATCGTCCATGGTGGACCGGATGGGATTTGAACCCACGACCTTCGCAATGCGAATGCGATGCTCTTCCACTGAGCTACCGGCCCAAAACAATTCAATTATTCCTTGCAAATTTTTATAGTGCCCCTGAGAGGAATTGAACCTCTATCTCCGCCTTAGGAGTGCGGAGCTCTATCCATTGAGCTACAGGGGCTAAAAATTGAAAGTTATTTTATTAAAACTTTCATTATTTTAGAGGCGGTTCTTGAGATGAAACTTGTTTGTTGGTCTAAAACCAAAAGGATAACCATTATCGCTACCAATAAACCAACAACAGTTAAAATCTTCAAAAGATCTTTTTTTAGATAAGAATAGTCTTTTTTTGGCTCTTCTTTTTCCATGCCTTAAATTTTATTCTTCCTAGAGA
>CAYVCK010000075.1:0-3160 GCA_964450195.1 uncultured Gammaproteobacteria bacterium | reverse complement strand
GTTATCTACAAAAATCGATATCTCTTGTTCCAAATCCTTTACATTAACCTTAAATTTAAACATATACCTATGGAATTCAAAAAAATTTTTGATGCCATTTTCAAGAGTAAAATTCTTCTGGGAATTTATCAGGAAGTTGAGAAAATGCATCTTGAGTGTCAGAAAATGTTTGAAGAGTCTTTTGAAAGTTTGATCAAAAATAATGATGAATTAGCCAGAAGATTAATTAGAGAAGATTTAGAAATTAACAGATTAGAAATAAAAATCAGAAAAGAGATTCTTGGTTATTTAGCGGTTAATACCGCGCCTAATTTAAACTCGGCTTTAATTTTAGTGGTGACTGTTTCGAATTATGAAAGAATTGGTGATTATGCTAAAGGTATTGCTCGGCTTGCTCTTTCTTATCCTTCGGAATTTAAAAAAAATGGTTACCCTAAAAGAATTTTTGAAATCAAAAATCTGATTTCAAAAGAATTTGAGATAGTGTTTATGGCTTTTAAAAATCAAGATTTAGAAAAGGCAAAAGAAGTGATTGAGATTTACAAAAAAATTAGAAAAATTGAGGAGGGTATTGTTGCCGACCTCAATCAAGAAAAAAAGCTGAAAATCAACACGGCTATTACTTATGCTCTGCTTTCTACTTATTTAAGAAGAATTGGCGCCCATCTCAAAAACATTGCTACCGGCATCATCAGACCATTTCCTTTAATTGATTTTGAAAAACAAGAATAGTTAGGAAATAAAGATTTTTTATGGATGGATTTATATTTTCTATTATTAAGTTAATTCCTGATTGGCTTAAGCCAAACTATCTTTCCCTGATCCGTATCTTCATGCTTGTCCCAATTGTTATTTTACTTTATGCTGGTCAAAATATCCTGGCGACAAGTTTTTTTATCCTGGCTTTGGTGCTTTGACAATTTTTATCTTGGGTATTATTAAGTTCAATAAAATTCGGATGGATGTGTTCATTCGAATGCCTATTCGTCAAGGCTCTCGGATGCCGCCATCCGGATACTATAATTTAAAATTTAATTTTAAAACTTATGAAAGGACAAATTAATTCTTTTTTCGCTATTATTCTTTTATTAATTCTCTTTGGCTTGGTAGGTGGTTATATTGTTTTTCTCTCAAAGTCAATTACTTTCCCGTCTTTTCCCTTAATTCCAAAGATCACCAAAACATCACCTTCTCTTGAAGTAAAAGAATTTAAAGAAATGAAAAGATTTTCTTCCTTAGAAGATTTTAAATCTTATCTGGCAAAAGCGGAAACAGGATACATCACTGGTCTTGGCGTTTGGGGAAGGAGAGCAATGCCGATGTTTGAAGGGATGCCGATGCCGATGTTAGCCGAGGAAAAGGCCGTCCCAGAAAGAGTTTCGGAAACAACGGTTCAGGTGTCAGGTATTGATGAGCCAGATATTGTCAAGACCGATGGTCAACAAATTTATTTTTCCGTTTCACTAGAATATTATTGGCGAAGATTCTGGCTTGAAGAAATTATGCCGCCAAAAACAACCGGTGAAACAAAGGTTATCAAAGCCTTTCCGCCGGCCGAGCTCAGACTTGAGACAAAGATTGAACAAAGAGGAGATTTGCTTTTGACGAAAGATATTTTGGTGATTTTCTCGCCAGAAACAATCTCCGCTTATAATGTGGCTAACCCAAAGTCGCCAGAGAAAAAATGGGAAATAAAATTAGAAACACAAATTCTTTCTGCCCGCCTGCTTAAAGATAAAATTTATTTAACAACTAAAACGCAAATCAACACACCTCGGCCTTGTCCGATTAAACCTCTTTCCATTAGTGGTCTGCCTTTAGAAATAAAATGTCTTGATATTTATCATCCAACCATTCCTATTCCAGTTGATGTCACTTATACTGCTATGATTATTGATCCAATTGAAGGCAAAGTAGAAAAAAATGTTTCTTTTGTTGGTTCTTCAAGCGATTCAGTTCTTTATCTGTCAAAAAACGCTCTTTATCTCACCTATTCTTACAGCGGCGACTTTCTTAATTTCTACTTGAAATTCTTTAAAGAAAAATGTCAGGATTTAACCCCATCTTGGTTAATTGAAAAAATAGAAAAACTGGTCAATTATGAAATAAGTGAGCAGGCAAAACTGACTGAATTTCAGGTTCTTTTTGAAAGATATAAAAGTTCTCTCAGCCATGATGAAAGATTAAAAATAGAAAACGAACTGCAAAACAGAATGGCTGATTATTCAAAAACAAATAAAAGGGAATTAGAAAAAACTGGCCTGGTCAAAATCAGTTTGGAAAAATTTGAGATTGAGGCGACTGGCAATGTGCCGGGTCGGCCCTTAAATCAATTTTCTCTTGATGAATATCAGAATCATTTTCGGATTGCCACGACCATTGGCGAAACCTGGCGCTGGGGCGGGCCAATCAGTCTTTTTCCTGTCGGAATGGAGACAGCCAATGATGTTTATGTTTTAGATAATCAGTTAAAAATTACTGGTACGGTTTATGATCTTGGCTTAACCGAGAGAATTTATTCGGTCAGATTTTTAGAAGACAAAGGTTATGTGGTGACTTTCCGGGAGATTGATCCGTTTTATGTTTTGGATTTATCAAATCCAACAGAACCAGTCTTAAAAGGCGAATTAAAAATTCCTGGTTATTCTTCATATTTACATCCTATCACCAAAGATAAAATTTTAGGCATCGGTAAAGAAGGTGCCCAGGTGAAAATTTCTTTATTTGATGTTGTTGATCCAGCCAGACCAACTGAAATAGCCAAATACACTTTAGATGAGTTTTGGTCAGATATTTTAAATACTCATCATGCCTTTTTACTTGATAGCAAACATCAGATTTTTTTCTTACCCGGTTCAAAAGGCGGTTATGTCTTTTCCTATAAAGATAATAAATTAGAACTAAAAAAGGCAGTCAGCGAAATTTCCGCCCGCCGCGCCATTTACATTGACGACTATCTTTATATCATTGGCGACAATAAAATTACAGTTTTGGACGAAATAAATTGGGAGAAAATAAAAGAATTAGAGATTTAAACCCTTTCACGATTTGCCAAAAGTGGAGCGACCGAAAGAAAAATTAATCTCCAGAGGCGCTGAAAATTTAAAAAAAGAATTATCTTGAAAAAGACAGCCGGTTAAAAGAATATATTCTTTCCAAA
>CAYVCK010000074.1:0-3259 GCA_964450195.1 uncultured Gammaproteobacteria bacterium | reverse complement strand
TTCTCGAGTCTTTTCTGCGACCAACCCCTTGACTGTATCATAGTTAGTCTCCTTTGTTTATATTTTTATATTATACATTATACTATTTATTCCTCTTTGTCAAGTGACTTTTTCATAGTGTTATGTGCTTGCTCAATTTATTAAAAATGATAAAATATTTGATATGAGACAGAAATCTAGGCTTGGTATTTTGGGTGGTGCTTTTAATCCGCCCCATTTTGGCCATTTAAAGATTGCCAAAAAAGCAGTTAAAGAACTTGGTTTGAAAAAACTCCTTTTAATGGTTGCTGGCAGACCACCCTTGAAAAGCGAAGATATCGCCCCAATTAAAGACCGTTTGGCGATGGCAAAAATTTTCGCCTCTTTTGATCCCAGATTCAAAGTTTCAACAATTGAAATTAAAAGAGCAAAAGAGGGTAGAAAATCTTATACCATTGACACCCTGAAAGAATTAAAAAGGAAATATCCGAATAAAGAAATTTATTGGATAATTGGTGAGGATTCTTTGAGGGAAATTCTTCAAGGCAAATGGGAGGGCGGAACTTCTGTTCTTAATGAGGCAAAATTTGTTGTTTTTAATCGTCCCGGATACAGAATAAAATCAAAAATCAAAAACCCGCCTCGCCGTCAAGTGGGTCAGAAATCAAAACCACAAATTAAAATTAAAGAAATAAAATTAAAATTAAAAATTCCTATTTCCAGTACCGAAATCAGAAAGAAAATAAAAGGGGGCGAAGATGTTAGCAAAATGGCGCCCCCAAAAATTTTAGATTATATTAAAAAGAAAAAATTATATAGTTACCATTCGAATTTTAATTCGTAAAATATTTGTATGAGCGCAGCGTCCCAACATTTAAAATTAGGCGAGAAAAAAGCCAAAAAAATTATTCAAGCCAAGGTGAGAGATCTGAGAAGTTATTTTAGAAAATTTGGTTTCAAAAATGGCATCATTGGTCTCTCCGGTGGATTAGATTCGGCAGTTGCTTGTGTTTTGGCAGTTAAAGCTTTAGGAGATCAAAATGTTATTGTTGTTTTAATGCCTTATCAGGGAATAGGTGATTCAAAAGGGATAGTCGATGCTTTAAAATTAGCAAAAAATTTAAAAATCCCGAAAAAGAATATTTTGATTGTACCCGTTAATAAAGCTGTTGATACTTCCTGGTCTTTGTTAAAAAAATATAAAGGCAAAGAGAAAATTAGGTTTGGCAATTTAATGGCCCGAGAAAGAATGAAAATTCTTTTTGATCTCTCACAGGTTTTTAAAGCCATTGTTATTGGCACCGAAAATCGAACTGAAGAAGAATTGGGCTATTATACCTTATGGGGCGATCAGGCTTCAGGTCTTGAGCCAATTAAGAATCTCTGGAAAACTCAGATTTATGAAATAGCTACTTTTCTGCCAGAAATTCCAAAAGAAATTTTAGAAAAATCTCCCTCGCCAGGATTGTGGAAAAATCAAACCGCGGAAAAAGAACTTGGTTTTTCTTATTTTGAAGCAGACATTGTTCTTTCTGCTTTTTTAGATTTAAAAATGAAACCAAAAGAGGTTGAAAAAAAATTCAGAATGCCAAAGAAAAAAATTGATCTGATTTTAGCGAAAGCAAAAATCGGGGAGATAAAAAGAAAGGTTCCATATATTTTGAAAAATCAAAAATAAAATATAAAAAAATAAAAAACATTCTAATCCGATTTGATATCGAACGAATCTAGGACAAATGAAAAACAAAAATCATCCAATTTTTGATTATCGAAAAAAGAAAATAAAAGTCAATGAGAAAAAAATTGAAGCTTTAGTTAAAGAATTAATTGAAAAATTGAAAGCCAGAAAATTTTTTCTAGGAATAATGGAGTCTTGTACGGGCGGGGGGATGGCCAATGTAATAACAAACATTCCTGGCGCTTCAGATGTTTTTAAGGGTGGAATTGTCGCCTATTCAACCGAAATTAAAAAAATTTTTGGTGTGCCAAAGGAATTAATCAAAAAATATTCAGTTTATTCTCCTCAAGTTGCCTTGGCTATGGCTAAACAAGTAAGAAAAATTTTGAAAACCGATATTGGTCTGAGTGTGACCGGTTCCATTTCCCGGCTTGATCCGAAAAATATAGGTTCAAAAGTTGGCAGAGTTGATGCGGCTGTTATTTTCAGGAAGAAAACCCTGACCAGAAGATTTTATTTTCCCAATTTAAAACAGCGATCAGCTATAAAAGCGATGATTATTTATCAGGTCCTAAAAATGATCAGAGAAATAATTTAATATATAGAGGGGACAGTCCCTGGGCCCACGGGCTGTATTTAGGAAAAAAGTCAAAAGATCGTTAAATTAAAAATTTAAAACTAATAATTATGGAAGTTTCTATCTTTTTTGCAAAATTTTGGGGATGGCTTTTGGTGGTTGTTTGTCTGATTTTTCTTTTGAGAAAGAAGACATTATTAGAGGAAAGATTTAGATTAGTTGAGGATAAAGGCTTTACTTTGCTTTCCGGTTATTTGGCACTTATTTTTGGTTTAGTTACTGTCATTTTGCATAATGTTTGGTCGGCTGACTGGCGAGTAGTGATTACTATTTTTGGCTGGCTTTCTTTAATCAAAGGTATTGTCAGAATTGGTTTTCCCGAAGCGATTCAAAAGGTGACGCCTACATTTAAGAATAAACCAGGGCTGATGCAAATATTGTTAATTATTTGCATTCTCTTGGGTGCTTGGCTAATCTGGAAGAGTTGTTAAAGAGAGAATTGAAGAATATCAAGGCAAACCAGAAATTATTTTAAAAGATCCTTCGCAGATTGAAATTGGAAAACAAATCTTAAACCATTGAGGATTAGATTTCAGATTACCGACCTCTGAAAATCAAAATCAAATAAACCCATTCTTAAATTCTTAAGAATATTAATTATTGAGTAACAGGCACTAAGTTGGGGACAAATAAAAAGCCGTAAAATAAAGTATTTTTAGAGCGAAAATTGAATTTGGTACAATTTTGATCAAAGCAGAAATAACTATTCCTCTTATTCGCCCCAGTAGTAGAACGCTTCGCGTTCACTACAGGGCAGGCGCGAATAGTGGAGGGAAATTTTTTTAAAAAAAACAAAAAAGTTGAAACTATGATTAAAAATCATCCAAAAAATCAAATCGTTTTGGTGGGTGTACTCAGAAATAAACGTGATCTTAATATTCTTTTGACTGAAAAATGGTACCGAATTCCAAAGACCGATGCACCAAAACAACCATTCAATTACCTTGCTTTTTATCAACCTAATT
>CAYVCK010000073.1:0-3278 GCA_964450195.1 uncultured Gammaproteobacteria bacterium | reverse complement strand
AATCCACAAACTATCATGAAGTCTACCAAAACCTAATCTTTTTAAATTATCTCTCAAAATACCTCGGAGTACTCTTCTCTTTTCAGCAATATCATAACTTACCAAATACCAGTTTCCATCCCATTTTCTTTTCCCAAAATAAACTGGAATAAAACTTTCAAGCCTTTTCTTCCCTTCTTTTGTTAAAGTTAAGCCTTCTTTTATCCATCCTCTGCTTTTGGCTTTATAGATTGCTCTTTTTAGGATTAGGTAATTAAATTTTTCTAAATTTCGAGTGGCTAAAAATTCTGCTTTCCTTAGTTGAGTCGGATGCCCCAGGGGACTCAACTCCTGAAAATAAAATATATTCCATAATATTAAATCTATTAAGGAAGAAAATATTCCCTCTGTAATTTTTAAAACTTTTTTAGAAACTTCTCTTTTTCTCACAATAATGATGTTTACTTATTTTAGATGCGGCCGTCTTAAAAATAAGAAAAGGAGGTAGGGGTAAATTTAAGTTTCTAAAATGTTATTCGCTTCTTTCTTCACTCGCTTCTTTCGCCTAAGGTGACTTCAATATTTTTTTCTTTTCCGTTCCTTAAAGTTTTCAAAATTACTCTATCGCCAGGATTATATTTCATAATAATTTTGGCTAAGGTATTTTCGATAGTGATTTTTTCTCTATTAAATTCCAGAATAATATCTCCTTCTTGAAGATCGGCTTTCTCCGCCGCCGACCCGGGAAAAATAGCTGGCTCCCCCGGCTCTCCTCTGAGCACCCAGGCTCCATAATTTACCGGTAAATTATTTTCTTTTTGAATTCTTTCGGTAATTAAAACATATCTTACTCCCAAAAATGGATAAACAATTTTACCAAAAGCCTTCACCTGCTCAATTGCTCTTTTGGCTTGGTTAATCGGGACGGCAAAGCCGATGTTTTCTCCGCCAACCACCATAGCGGTATTGATGCCAATCACTTCTCCTTTCAAATTTAAAAGAGGACCCCCGGAATTTCCGCGGTTAATCGCCGCGTCGGTTTGAATAACATCTTCAAGAGTTTGAACCAAGCCGCCACCTACAGCTACAATAGTTCTTCCCAGCCCGGAAATTACTCCGACTGAAACCGAGTTTTGAAATTCTCCCAAAACATTGCCAATGGCAATGACTGTCTGGCCAATCTGCAACTTTGCAGAATCGCCAAGTTTTACCACCGGAAAGGATGCTTCAAGCCGCTCAATTTTTAGTATTGCTAAATCCTGAGTCGGGTCTCTGGCGATTACTTTGGCGGGAAACTTTCTGCCATCATTGGTTAAGACAGTATAATCAGCCTCTTTATCTACAACAACATGACGATTGGTTAAAATCATTCCGTCAGAGGAAATAATAAAACCGGTTCCTCCGCCAACCTCTCTTTTTTCAATCCCTTCTTGACGATATTGAGGAATTCTAAACTCAAAAGGACTTTCGCCAAAAAACTCTTCAAAAGGGTCAATGTAATATTCTTCAATTATCGGCAGGTCTTTAGTAATAATGATGCTAACTACTGCCGGAGAAACTTCATTAACTGTTTTAATAATCGCCTGTTCTTGAGAGGTTAGGGGCAGATATTCCTGGGTTTGTTCTAAAACCTCTGGCTTTTCAATTTCCTGAAAAAAACCTGGCTGAGGTAGTCCAATTTTTAGTTTTTGAAGCTGATTTCTTATTTCAGAATCAAAATAACTGCTGGAGAGGATACCGGCCAGGAAACCAAAAAAAGAGGAAAGAAAAATAACCAAGATTATGATTAAAAAAGTTCGATTTTTCAAAAAAACAAGTTTACCACTAATCGTTTTGGCAGATAGCGGAAAAGATATTTTAGTCTGGCAAATTTTCTTTAAAGTAGAGAGGTCGATGAACATTCGTTCATCTCCACCCTTCGCTGCGCTCGGCTGTTTGAGTTTTACTAATTTGATTGACATCATGAGTTCACTAACATTTGATTATAGTAAATTTTTTAAAAAAAGAAAAGGAGCGTATTATTTTAAGTAGTGTCGGGTACTACTTAACTTTAAAAAATTCTTCAAAATAAGGTAAAAATATTAAAATTCCCATAATCAGGGCGGCTAGGCAAAATAGCAGGACTGCTCCGGCTGAAATGTCTTTGATTATCTTTACTTTCTGGTCGTAATCTGGTTTTAAGATATTTAAAACTTTTTCTATTTGAGTGTTAATAAGTTCGAGGGCTAAAACCACAGCAATCAGAAAAATTATAATTAATTTTTCAATGAAGGCTACTTTAAAATAAATCATTAAAAATATGGTCAAGAAAGCAATAAAAACCATAATCTGGAAGGTTTGTTCCCTAATAGCTATTCTTAAACCAGAAAAAGCGGCTCTAAAACTATTTAATAATTTTTTGAAATCGAAAATTTTCATTAATTGCTGAGTACTTACCAGGAGGGAAACGACCGGTTCTTTTTTTCGTAATGACCAAATTTATATTTAAAAATATCTGATTTGACTGGCCCAAAAAAGAGTATCCAAAGCCCGATTAAAAGATATTTAAAATAGGTTTTAAATCTGCCGTCTCTTTCATAGCGGCGGCAAGAAGTCAAAATTGGCTCGGTTTCAATAAATCCAAATTTACTTATTTTAGCTGCCCTTCTGGCATAATCAAGGTCCTCAGCAATTTTTATTTCCTCATCAAAACCGCCAATTTTCTGGTGGACCTCCTTTTTTACCAAAATGGAATTGAAAGCGAGGGCTGAAAAATTCTGGGTTAATTTGACAAACCGATTATAAATTCCGTAGATAAACCGATCAACCCAAGTTCCTTTGAGGTAAACCCCATTAGACCCCGCCCCCGATTGGGGGGCGGGGCTACTAACGGGGTAAATTGGAAAAGCAGCTACCCCCAAATTTCTTTTTTTGAATTCGCTGAGCAAGTTTTTCAAAAAATTCTCAGGCAGATAAACATTATCAGCATCCATAAATAGAAATATATCTCCCCGGGCAAGCTTTGCTCCTTCATTTCTTCCCTTGGCTGGCAAACCACCTTTGGTAATTTTACAACCAAAACTCTTGGCAATCTCTACTGTCTTATCTTCTGAGTTGGCGTCAGCGACAATAATTTCATAATCTGAGGAATCTTGTCCGCTTAAGTTTTGCGAAGCAAAACTTGGGCAGGTTTGTTTTTTAATCTCTTTAAGCAACAAAGGCAAATAATCTTCTTCATTTAAAGTTGGAATAATAATGCTTAACATAATAAAGTTAATGCGTAATAATAGAGTATAGTACATTTTCCACGATCGTAGAAA
>CAYVCK010000072.1:0-3298 GCA_964450195.1 uncultured Gammaproteobacteria bacterium | reverse complement strand
ATGGGCACGCCAACCAAATTGTCAAAAGAACAACTTGCGGGAGCACATATCAGGATAAAATCAAAAAATAAAAATCAAAAATCAAAATAAATTCCAAATTCAAAATTTCAAATCTTAAAACATTGATTTCGTTTTAGTCATTGAAATTTTGGATTTATTTAGGATTAAGTATTTTGAATTTAGAATTTTTATTATAAGGTATGCGTATTTTTAGATTTGCCATTCAAAACTTTTTCCGCAATTTTTGGTTAAGTAGTGCTACAACCATTATTTTAATTTTAATGTTTCTTTCTTTCAGTTCTCTTTTAGGAATAAATGTCTTGGCTCAAAAAACAATTGATAATTTTAAAGAAAGGGTTGATTTAAGTATCTATTTAAAAAAAGAAGCGACTGATATTCAAATCGCCAATTTCAAAACAGATCTAGAAAATCTTGCCTCATCTGAGATGGTACGCTATATCTCGCCGACCGAAGCCTTAGAAAAATTCAAAAAGTTTCATGAAAACGATCCGTCCATACTTAGGGCTATTGAAGAAGTTGGCGAAAATCCCTTAGCCGGGACAATTCTAGTCCGAGCTAAAACCAATTTAAATTATCAAGAAATTCTTGACTTAATTAATCTACCACGTTATGAAGACTTAATCCAAGAAAAAGACCTTCGAAATTACGAGAAAATGTTAATCTTAATCGAGAATTTCGGCCGGAAGGTTAAATTTGTTGGCATCATTCTTAGTGCTGTTTTTATCCTGGTGGCCGGGTTAATTATTTTTAATGCTGTCCGAGTAGCTGTTTATGCCAGACAGGCCGAGATTAAAGCCATGAGGTTGGTCGGGGCAACCGCTCATTTTATCAGGGCCCCATTTCTTTTAGAGATTTTCTTAGCTGTTTTACTGGGCTGGCTATTAAATATCATCATTTTTGCCGGCTTTGTTTCAGCCATCGATCCGCACCTAGCTAACTTTTTGGGTCTAAATTTCAGTTTTTTGAATTATTTAAAAATAAACTTTTTAAGATTTTTTGGTGGCCAAGCCCTATTCGCTCTAATTTTTTCCTGGCTAAGCACCTCATTGGCCTTAAAAAAATATTTAGCTATATAAAATATAGGCGCATTTTAATTATCGGTGGAGCCAAGTTTACCCACGTCAGTCTGGCTCAAGGAAATAAATTTTATTATCTAAAAATTCTAATTTTATGAATAAATTTAAAACAATTCTAGTTACTGGTGGGGCGGGGTTTATCGGCTCAAATTTTATCAGATATATTTTGAAAAAATATTCTGACTATCAAGTAATAAATCTTGACAAGTTAACCTATTGCGGAAATCTCGACAATTTAAAGGATATTGAAAAAAATCCTCGTTATAAATTTTTAAAAGGCGATATTTGCGATAAAAAAATTGTTGCCAGTCTAACTAAAAAAGTAGATATTATTGTCAATTTTGCGGCTGAAAGTCATGTTGATCGCTCAATTTTAGAACCTGATTCTTTTATCAAAACCGATATTTTTGGCACCTACACTTTACTCGAAGCAGTCAGAAAATATAAAATTAAAAAATATTTACAAATAAGCTGCTATGATGAAAAAACAAGAGCATTAACTACAGAAGGACTAAAAACATATAAAGAATTAAAAAAAGGAGATCAAGTTTTTTCATTAAATCCAAGAACCGGAGAAATTGAAATTAAACCTATTGAAAAAGTGATTATTCAGCATTATCAGGGCCGGATGATACATTTTAAGCATCAACGAGTAGATTTGCTGGTTACTCCTAATCATCGAATGTTTATTTTAAATACATCAAGAAAACTGTTTGTAGAATCAGCCGAAGAGGCATCTAGACGAAGCCTTTTCTATTTACCGGAAGGAAGGTGGGTTGGTAAAAGCGAAGAATATTTTAATATTCAAGGCTATGGTAAAGTTAGAACTAAAGACTTGTTATATATTTTAGGTATTTTTATTGACGATGGATTTATTACCTACCAAAAAAAGGAGATGAAAACAAAAACAGGCTTGCCACGGGAAGAGTATTTAAAGAAAGCAAGAGATAGAAACAGTGGAAGGTTTAAGATAATAGAAAAACAAAGCGATTATAAATCTACAAATCATAGCTATCGAATATTTTTTGATATCCCAGAAAATGATAAATGTCGGAAAAAATTAGAAAAGGCATTAGCTAATTTGGGTCTAAAATATCACCCAGATAAAGGAAAAGCCGACAAATACTTATATTTTACCTCGAAACCATTTTTAGAACTTTTTAATCAATGTGGTCATGGCGCTCATAATAAACATATTCCGCGTTGGGCATTGGACTATTCGCCAAAATATTTAAAATATTTATTTGACGGCCTTATGGATTCTGATGGTTCTCGGGGGGTTATATATCATACTGTCTCACAAAGATTATCTTCTGATATTTGTGAACTTTGTATAAAGTTAAATTTAAAACCAAGTGTATACAAAAGATATTCTGAAAATTTTTTTGAAGGAAGAAAAATCGGAGGAGATTCATATTATGTTTTTGTTGGTTCAAGAATAAAACAGATTAATCGCCATCATGCAAAAGTAATTAATTATAAAGGCAACATCTGGTGTTTAAAAGTTAAGGATAATAAGAATTTTATTGTTGAAAGAAATGGTCGATTTGATTTTTGTGGTAATACTGATGAAGTTTATGGTAGTCGAAAAGTTGGTTATTTTAAAGAAAATGACAATTTACAACCATCATCTCCTTATTCAGCTTCAAAAGCAAATGCTGATCTATTGGTTTTAGCTTATTTTAAGACTTATCATTTACCGGTCCTGATTACTCGTTCGACAAATAATTATGGACCTTATCAATACCCAGAAAAAATTATTCCTTTGTTTATTACTAATTTGTTAGAAGAAAAGGAAGTTCCTTTGTATGGAAAAGGTCTAAATCGAAGAGATTGGCTTTATGTTTTGGATAATTGCCGAGCTATTGACTTGATTTTACATAAAGGAAAAATCGGTGAAATCTACAATGTAGCCGGTGATTGTGAATTAACAAATTTAGAGCTAACTAAAATTATTCTTAGAGAACTAAAAAAAGATAAATCCTGGATCAGGTACGTTAAGGATCGACCAGGCCATGACTTCCGTTATGCTCTTGATTGTTCTAAAATAAAAAAACTTGGCTGGAGATCGATCTATCAATTCAGGAAAACAATCGGTGAGACAATCTCTTGGTATCAAAAAAATTCTTGGTGGTGGAAAAAATTAAAATCAGGAGAATTTTTAGAATACTATAGAAGACAATATGGCAAAAAGAAAAAAT
>CAYVCK010000071.1:0-3309 GCA_964450195.1 uncultured Gammaproteobacteria bacterium | reverse complement strand
TAACCGAATTTTAGGGTAAAATTGGAGAAAAACTCGCCTGGCAGGATAGCTTTCGAACATACGATTGGCAAAAAGCATTGCCTGTTCCTGAAGTGGTTATTACACAAATAAGACAATTATTGGCACTGGTCTGACATTTCGGGTACACCCTACCCTGCTACCCACTATTTCTTTAATCAGCAATATAAGTGTCCGAGAGAGCCAATAATTAAAGCTGTCATTATCCAGGTCCAGTTATGAAACCACAAACCATATATTCCCACTCCAAAAGCAATAATATGAGCTAAAAGATTTACTGGATTAGCATGTTCTAAGATTCTTTTTTCAAGCCAAGTCACTTTCTGACTTTGGGTATATTGTTGGATTCTATTTTCTGCCCACCCCATAATTTTTTCTCTTACAAATCTAATTTTTGACCTTTCCCAATCTTATTATAATGCCAAATAGGAAAAATAAAAACTGCCTGGTGGACGATTTTTAAAAAGTGTGATGAGGTGATGAGATGATCGAGATCGTGGGGTGATCGAAGGCGTGATTGAGGTCGGGACTCCATCAATCGAAATTAAGCGTGATTGAGGGTGATCGAGGGGTGATCGAGGTCGGGACTCCATCAAATCAAGATTTTACACGGCTTAAGGTTGAGTTTGAAATATAACCCGCATCAATAAATGCTTTTAGGAGGCGGGACTGTCCCTCCGAATAATTATTTCTAACAATTTCAAGGCATCTTTGTTTGCCCTTTTTATCACATTACTAAAATCCCGTTGATATTTTTCTGCTAATATCTCCCCGTTTTCACGCAGAATTTTTAGGCGTTCTCTAAATAAGGGGATGTTTACATTCCCTTTTAAGGTTTCCTTTAAATCCTCTTGCTTTAGATGGGATAAATATTCTGGCTGTATAATTGGAGTTTTTCTATCGATTGCCTTTCTTAAACAACCTATTAGTCCCCAGGCACCATCATACTGTTTCTCTTTATACTCAATGGTCCATTTTGGTTCTCCCCAATAGCAGAAGTTAATAGAATTAAAAACGAATAGAAAATTAAGTTTCTCAGTCTCTGTTAAATCTGATAAGTTAAAAGGAGAAGCAGCCATCCAGTATTGTACATCTTGAGAATTGAAGTTTTTGCAAATTGCTTCGATATTTTCTTGGTTAATTTTAACAAATTTTGACAATTTAATAACTGGTTTTATGCTTTGTAAAATTTTGTTTGGCATATTGAGAATTTACTTTTATAGTCTCCCCTTAATTTCCTTTTTCAATCTATCAAAAAATTGTCTCATAAATTTAATTCTTTCTTTTGCTATTTCTTTTGCTTTCTTAGTGAAAAATCTTTTGGAAATGTGTTTTAGTTTTATTTCGTATTCGATATTTAAAGCATGTTTAGATTTATCTTTAATTCTTCCATTAGATTTTCCACCGACGAGATTTTCTTTGATATATTCGGATAAGGGAATATCTGAATATATTTTTGCGTTATTTTCTCCTATCCAACAGGAGCTTCTGACTACACCGATTGCACCAGAAACATCAAGTTTGTCTGCGTCAGATAAAATTTTTGCTTCGATTGTTTTTGGTCTCGCATCCCCCTTAAATCTGTGGGTGCTTATGCAATGCTTAATTTTCTCAATTTTCTGTTCTGAATAACCCAAATCTTTCAAAATTCTTTCCGCTATCTCGGCACTTACAATAGCATGATTAATCTCACCGGTTTTATCTAAAATTTCTTTTTTCCCTCCAATATCATGCAAAAGAGCAGAAATTTTTAGCACTTCCAAATTTACATTTTTCTCATTTTTGGCAATCAAAAGACAGAAATTATAAACCCGCATTATATGCAAGAAATCATGAGAAGGACCTATTCCCTTCATTTTTCTTTCTGCGATTTCTTTTATTTTTTGAAGTTTATTTTTATATACCATACGGTCCTTTGGGTGATTGAGGTCGGGACTCCATCAAATCAAGATTTTACACGGCTTAAGGTTGAGTTTGAAATATAACCCGCATCAATAAATGCTTTTAGGAGGCGGGACTGTCCCTCCCCGAATAAGTAAAACATTATCCCAAAGCAGAAGAATTGACTCTTTCTGAAGTAGCTACTGCCTTAGGTGAAAGACTAACTAATTCATTAGGAGAAGATGTAATCTCAGCTCAGCGTTGGTTTAGAGTTCAACTCCAAAGAGCTAAAACTGATGAAGAAAAAGAAAAGTTAAAGGAGCAATACGAAATGATTAGAAAAATAAAACTGTTTGAGGCTATAAAAAGATTGCCAAAAACAGCAAGAGAAATTTACTTGAAAGGGAAATAAAGTTTAAACCATAATAATAGTTCTTGTTTTAGTTTGTGTTTACACCACGATTCTAAAGTAAGTTCATCATATAATTTCATAAGTTCTGGTTTACTTTGAAATAATAACTTTGCTGATGGAGAAGGTTTTTCTAAACGATAATGTATTTTACAGAATTCTAATTGAGATTGATAATTTTTCCAAAAACTAAAACTAAACCAAAGAATAAAAAATATGACAATAATAACAATTGCTTTAATTAACTTTTTCATCGAAGATTTAAAAATAAATTCCAGTTAAATTTGATTAATATTTTGATTAACAATTTAGTTAACATTTGTTTAGATCTTTGAATTAGGAAAGGTCACTTATTCACAATTCTACTCCCCTAGATTTCTTTTGTGAAGTGGATAATTTTAAAGATTATGAATGACAAAACAAAATCCAGACACACGAACGCTTAAAAGCAGTGGAAATTTTTATCCTTGAAACTAAAAACGAAATTGCACAAGTAAGGGGAGAATTACTAAGGATATGTTTAACAGAAAGCTAAAAGAATATAAAGAAAAACAGGCAGAAATTGAAGCAAAAATGAGTCAATATACTGACGCTGACGAAAACTTTTATTTAACGGCAAATATGGTGCTGAATTTGGCTAAAAGGGCTTACGAAATCTTCCAAGTTTCTGAAGTCTCGGAAAAACGGCAACTTCTCAACTTCTTACTTCAGAACCTCAAATTACAAGGCAAAAACCTCGTTTTTGAACTTAAAACACCGTTTGACACGGTGCTTCAAGCCTCAAAGTGTTCTAATTTGCTCCGCAGGTAGGACTCGAACCTACAACCCACTGGTTAACAGCCAGTTGCTCTTCCATTGAGCTACTGCGGATCAAGGCCAGGAAGGGTATAACAATAAACGTTAAACTATAAACAATAGAGATTATAAATAATCTATCTGTTTTTTCAAGTGGCGGCTGAGTCAGCTAATATCGGCTTGATTTAAAAAAAATGAAAAAGATC
>CAYVCK010000070.1:0-3339 GCA_964450195.1 uncultured Gammaproteobacteria bacterium | reverse complement strand
TTCGATATGTTGTTTTCCACGAGATGGTGCATTTAATTATTACTAATCATAAAAAAGCATTTTGGACTTATGTAAAAAAGGAATTTGAAAACCCCGATAGTTACGAAGAGAAACTGTATGGTTACTGGTTTCTAATAAATAAAAATCAAGGAAGCGAAATGGGTAATTATTGAGTGTTGTATATGCAGATTTTTTCCAATTCTTTTAAAGGATTATTTATGACGAGTCGGTTATTGGTTATCAGTTTTTAGGGTTGGGGGTGAGAATTAGTCAAAAAATTTTCTGTCAGATAAAATGTCTTGGAGTATAATTAAGTCATTTAATGGACTTGTTAAAGAAATTCAGAAAAGTTTACTCAGGACAAAGTGGCTTTTGGAAAAAGCGAGAAATAAAGCGAGGTGTTTGGTTGAAACAAAATTATGAGAATAAATCAAACAAAATTAAAACAAGCTGTTGAGAGTTTTGGGTTGTATCTTGCGACTGATAAAGCAAGAGAGGGTGTGGAAGAGCGAGAGGAAAGAAAAGAATATTTTAAAAATCTTTTCAATAAAAATTTTGATGAATTTGCTTTTTCAGAAATTATTAAAAAGTTGTGGGCGTCGCAAATTTGGGCAAATCAAGAATATTTAGTTAGCAAAATCATTAGAGATAATGGTATTGAAAAATTAAAGCAAGAGTTTAAAAAACTTATTTTTAGTAATGAATCGTCCGGCAGACGTTATGAAAATTTTTTAGAATCTGTAAAAGGTATGGGTCCGAGCATGGTAACTGAAATTCTTTGTTATGCAGATCCTCGCTCTGCTGGTATTTGGAACGAAAAAGCACGGCGGGCACTTGCTTGGCTTGAGGCAGAAGAAATCCCCTACGAAAAATATAGAATCAATGGCAAGGAATACGATGCTTTTAATTTATTTTTAAAGGAAATATCAGAAGTTCTCAAGAAAGAATTTAAAAAGGATTTTGATCTACTTTTTGTTGATTATTTTTTGTGGGAAGTATGGGACAAATTTTCGCGAAAAGAGGAAAAAGTAATTCACGAGGTAGAAAAGAAAATAACCAAAGGCGCTTCGCGTCACGATGAGATAAAAGATAAAATTGCTGCGATTGGTTCATGGCTTGGTTTCCAGGTTGATACAGAAAAAGCTATCGGCCCAGGGGCCAGAGTCGATGTGGTATGGTATGCGCGTATTGCCAACCTTGGTGCTGTTTCTTATGTCTTTGAAGTGCAAGATCGTGGCTCGGTAGACAGTTTAATACTAAATCTCCAAAAAGCGCAAGCCGCGCCAACGGTCCAAAAGTTGATTGTTGCATCTGATAGTGAACAGTTGGAAAGAATAAAAAGGAAATTAGTACTCTACCTGAAAGTTTTAGAAAAGCAACTACTTTTTGGGAGTTTAATGATGTGGAAATACTTATCAGAGCCTGGAGCAAGTTGCAAATTCAATGATGAATTTAAAGTTATTTGAGGAATAGATTTGTTTATGGTTTATATTCTAATCTTTACACCTTAGGATTTTTGTTTGTCCGCTATTGTGTTGGTGTAACATCCGTATGTTTTTGCCAGAAACCAGTTTATGCCCGATTAAAAAAAATAATTAAAAACTATCAAAAGATGTAAGAATGTGGTTTGTTAGTTACAAAATTGTCTTTAGAGTATAATTAAGAATATGATTTACGACAAGAACGGGAATCTTCCTTTTAGAATAGCACGAAGCAAGATTGATTTGTTTTTGGAGTGTCCGCTGGGCTTTTGAGTGTGATCTAACAGAAGATCTGAAGAGCAATTATAGAAAATTGGGGATTTGTAAAATGGGCTTTGATTTTTTGGTGTGGTAAAAATTAAAAAACATCAAACAGTATACGCTTTTATTGATGCCTCAAATATTATTTACGGAGCAAAAGCCGATGGCTGGTTTATTGATCAGAAAAAGTTATTCAACTACCTCAAAAACAAGTTTAAAATTAAAAAAGCGTTTTTTTATTATGGAAAAGATTCAAAAAACTCAAAGAAGGAAGCGTTTCTTAGAAAACTTGGGCAAATTGGGTTTACTTTGCGTGTAAAAGAGATTAAGCGGTTTGGCAAACGGGTGAAAGCAAATTGTGATGTAGATTTAACAATGGATATGCTTTTGAAAATGAAAGAGTATGATAAAGCTGTTGTCTTGACTGGAGACGGGGACTTTGCTCCTCTTTTCTATTACTTGCAATCAAGAAAGAAGGAGGTTATCATCATCTCCTCGCCAAAAAGAACTGCCAGAGAGATAAAGAAATTTGCAGGACCTAAACATATAGATTTTGGCAGTTTGAGATATTTCTTGGAGTACAAAAAAAGAGGGAGACCCTAAATTAGAATCTTCCCTCAGTGTTATGAGTCTAATATATCAGACTTAATAGCCGCATGTCAAGGCGATTTTGTTATCCCAAAACTGGTAAGTTCAAATGAAGATAAACCATAATTCTAAGTATTTTGCAGTCTAGATATTGGAAGAAATCGTTAATTTGTTAATTATTATCGAGTTATCGGTTTATAGTTCCTATGAAGGTTTGTGGTTAGAAGGGTGTGTTTTATTAGGCGACTGAAAATTAGTCAAAAAATTTTCTGTTAGAAATGTCTTTAGAGTATAATTAAGCAATATGATTTACGACAGGAATGGGGATCTTCCTTTTAGAATCTCACGAAGCAAGATTGATTTGTTTTTGGAGTGCCCGCGGTGCTTTTGGCTTGACAGAAAAAAGGGAATTAGCCGTCCGGGAATGCCTGCTTTTTCTTTAAATTCAACGGTTGACGCTCTTTTGAAGAAAGAATTTGATCTGCTTAGGGAAAGCGGACAGCCGCACGAATTGATGAAAAAGTATAAAATTGAGGCTGTTCCTTTTAAGCATAAAGAACTTGATATTTGGAGAAATAATTTCAAAGGCAAAGAGTTTTATCACAAAGAAACTAATTTTTTAATCTTTGGGGCGGTGGATGATATTTGGATAAACAAAAAGGGCGAGCTTCATATTGTTGACTATAAATCAACATCAACTGAAAACGAAATATCTTTGGAAGATGAGTATAAAAGTAGGTATAAGAATCAGGTTGAGATCTATCAGTGGATTTTTCTAAAAAGCGGTTTTTCAGTTTCGCCTATTGCTTATTTTGTCTATGCCAATGCTGGGAAAAACAGGCCTAAGTTTGATGGAAGACTTGAGTTTGAACTGGAGATTATTTCTCATAAAGGCGACACTTCATGGGTTGAGCCAACAATTTTTGCTATGAAGGAATGTCTTGATTCAGACATAATTCCTGAAGCAGGGGATAATTGCGAGTTTTGCCGATATCGCAGGTTGATTGAG
>CAYVCK010000069.1:0-3384 GCA_964450195.1 uncultured Gammaproteobacteria bacterium | reverse complement strand
GCGAATTTAGATAAATATAATCACGAATAACACAAATCATTCGCGAAATTCATTAATTAAACTCGTGAATATTAGTGAGGTAGAATATGCCAAAAATTATTGGTATTGATTTAGGTACATCTAATTCAGCAGCTGCTTATCTAGAAGCCGGCCGGCCGAAAATTATTCCTTCAGCTGAAGGAATAACCTTAGTTGGCGGAAAGGCCTTTCCATCTTGTGTTGCTTTTACTAAAAATGGAGAACTACTTGTTGGTGAACCAGCTCGTCGACAAGCAGTAGCTAATCCAGAGGGAACAATTACCGCTGTCAAAAGGAAAATGGGCACAGATTTTAAATATAAAATTTTTGGTAAAGAATATACACCTCAACAAATTTCCGCTTTTATTTTGCAAAAAATAAAAAAAGATGCGGAGCTTTATTTAGGCGATAAAATAGAAAAAGCGGTGATCACGGTACCAGCCTATTTTAATGATGCGCAAAGACAAGCGACCAAAGATGCCGGCGCCATTGCCGGTTTAGAAGTGATTAGAATTATCAATGAACCAACCGCCGCTTCTTTGGCTTACGGTTTAGATAAAGTTCAAGAGAAAGATCAACAGGTTTTGGTTTTTGATTTTGGTGGTGGCACCTTGGATGTGACGGTTATGAATTTTGGTGGCGGTGTTTTTGAGGTTCGTTCGACTTCCGGTGATACTCAACTGGGTGGGACAGATATGGATAATATTTTAGTTGATTATGTTATTGATGAATTTAAAAAATCAGAAGGTATTGATTTAAGAAAAGATAAAATGGCTATACAGCGGATTCGTGAAGGAGTGGAAAAAGCCAAAATTGAACTTTCTTCAGTTTTAGAAACAGAAATAAATCTTCCTTTTATTACAGCCACCAATGAAGGCCCCAGACACTTACTAATGAAGATTACCCGGACCAAATTAGAAAATTTAGTTAAGTCAATCATTGAGCGTTGTCGCGGTCCTTTAGAGCAGGCTTTAAATGACGCCAAACTTCAGCCTCACGATGTTGAAAAAATAATTTTAGTTGGCGGGCCAACCAGAATGCCGATGACGCAGAAATTTTTAGAAGATTATTTTGGTCCGAAAATTGAGCGCGGTATTGATCCAATGGAATGTGTGGCCATGGGTGCGGCCATTCAAGCCGCAGTCCTTGCCGGTGATACAGAAGTAAGAGAAGTACAATTATTAGATGTTACGCCTTTGACTTTAGGCATTGAAACCTTGGGTAGCGTGATGACGCCGTTAATTGAAAGAAACACCACTATTCCCACTTCTAAAAGTCAGGTTTTTTCTACCGCAGCTGATAGCCAAACCTCAGTGGAAATTCATGTTTTGCAGGGCGAACGGCCAATGGCGGCTGACAACCGCACCTTGGGTCGGTTTATTTTAGATGGCATTCCGCCAGCCCCGCGTGGCATTCCTCAGATTGAAGTTTCTTTTGACCTTGATGCTGATGGCATTTTAACGGTTAAAGCCAAAGATAAAGCGACGAATAAAGAACAGCATATTATTATTAGAGATTCTAAAGCCCTTTCCAAAGAAGAAATTGAGCGAATGAAAAAAGAATCAGAAAAATTTGCGGCTGAGGATAGAAACAAGAAAGAATTAATTGAAATAAAAAATCAGGCTGATGCGATGATTTATACTTCAGAAAAGACATTAAAGGATTTCGTTGGTAAGATTAAAGACGAGGACAAAAAGAAAATTGAGGAAAGAATCGCTGAATTGAAAAAAGTTTTAACTGGCAGCGATACGGACTTGATTAAAAAAGAAATGGATGCGCTGTCTCAAGAAGTTCAGAAAATCGGCGCGGAATTATATAAACAACAACAAACAACCGACTCTTCGGAGGATTCGCCGGAGAGGCGAAAAGATAAAGATAAACCGATAGAGGGAGAATACGAAGAAAAAAAATAAAATATCAAAAATCAAATCTCAAAAACACATATTAAATCTCAGAAGTTTTTAATTTTTAATTTTGAGTTGTAATTTTGACTTTTGACATTTGAGATTTGAGTTATATTAAAATGTAATTTTGTGTCCAAATCTTCAACAATCAAGGTATTTATTTTTTTTACTTTAGTTTTAATTTCTGCTTTTTTGTTCTGGCAGAGATTAGCTAATGTTTATCTAAAAGGTGACTTATCAACCAACTCTTTTATCTGGTTTGGTGTTAGTCTGCTGGCTTTTATGGTTTTCTTTTTGTTTTTCTCGTTACTGGTGGAAAATAAGGGCGTGTTTTTGTTGATTCATTCAATTGTTTTAGCCGGTTTTTTTATTTTCTTTAGATTCAACCCCTGGCTTGCTATTGGTTTAGTAATTCTTTTTGCTGCTTTTATTCTTAGTCGTTCTTTAATGCAAAAAGAAAGAAATGAGTGCTTGAAAATTTCTCTCAGACGGATTTTTCAAAATGGTCTGAAATTGACTTTATTGTTTTTGGCTTTATTTCTTGGGCTACTCGCTTATTTCTATCCTTTAGTAAAAATTGATGAAAGGGGCATTAATCTGCCGCCAAAAATTTTAGAATTAGTTCTTAAGCCTTTGAGTAAAACTACGGGTGGTGCTTTACCATTTTTTGAGCCGGAGATGACGATTGATGAAATGATTGTCGCGACTTTATCAACGGAAAAAATTGATCTGACTTCGCTGACGCCAGAAATGATTAAAAAATTTCAAGGCAAAAATTTAAAAGAAATGAATCCACAAGAGCTCCTCAAAGATCCGGAGATTGTTGAATTTTTAAAACAGGAAGCAAAAAAACAAGCAAAGAAAATTGACCCGAAAATTTTGGCTCAACAAAGAAATGAAATGGCGAAAAATTTAGGGATAGAATTAAAAGGAGATGAAAAAATAGTCGAAGTGATTAATAAATTAGCCAGCCAACAATTACAGAGTTTGCTTGGTCCTTATCTTAAATATCTGCCGATTATCTCCGCGGTTTTAACTTTTCTTGTTTTAACTTCAATTTTTGTGCCGTTTTCCTGGATTGTGATTTTAGTCTCGCTTTTAATTTTTAAAATCCTTCTTGTTTTCCGGGTAGTCAAGGTGGAAAAGGTAATGAAAGAAGGGGAGGATGTTTCAATTTAAAAAATAAAATATAAAAGATAAAAAATAAAAATGAAAAATTGCGTTTTTTGTGAAATTATTAAAAAAAGAAACGAACAAATTGTTTGCGAAAATAAAAGCTGGATTTTTATAAAGATTACAAGGGACAGTCCCCGGGTTTAAAAGTATTTATTGATGCGGATTATAATTTGAAGTGTTATGTCTCCCGCGCACCGAATCTCGAAATTTATGAAAAATATTGAATTAAATGGTAAATTCAATTTAGAAGTGCAACTTTGAGTGATATACTTAAAGTTGTATGAAA
>CAYVCK010000068.1:0-3436 GCA_964450195.1 uncultured Gammaproteobacteria bacterium | reverse complement strand
AAATGGGAAAAACTTGTCTTTTTAATTGAACAACGCTGCAAAATTACCTGCCGAAAAACAGAAGAGTTGGCGGTGGCAAAAACTGCCAGCGGTCAATCAATTGTCGGTCAGCGCGAATTTGTTGAGTTTGAAAGTCCTCTCGGTAAAATGAAAATAGAACGAATTACCAGACCAAGAGTGATTGATAAAAAAGTTTTACATACTAAAAGAATTGGCGGGAAAGTCGCGGTCGATTATGTCTATTCTCCGGATGAGTTTATCTCTGAAATAAAAATTTATCAGTGGCAGAGCCAGAATAATTTATGGCAAGAGATTGATCTCAAGAAATTTAATCTTTAGATTTAATCTTTAGACTATGAAAAGATTATTCTTTGTTTTTCTTTTGCCGTTAGCGATTTTTTTTCTTTTTGGAATTTTTTATTTCTGGCCTCAGCCGATGGTTTTTTGGTTGGCAATTTTTTTAATTTTTTCGATTTTACTTTTGTCTTTTTGGAAAATATTTTTGCCGTTTTTCAATAGGTCTTTCTTATTCTTTGTTCAAATTTTTGTTTTTACCTTAGTCATTTCTTTTTTGCCGATTTTTATTGGTCAAAGTATTCTTTTTCTTCTTTGCTTAGCCTGTCTTTGTTTATTGCTTTATCTTTATTTTAGGAGTGCTTATCAATTATTTTATCAGCCGCGTCTTTATCGGGCTTATAGTCTGGAAACAATGGCTCTGCCCCTAAATTTTGTTATTATTTTTCTCTTAGTCGCTGAAGTGGAAATTTTGGTCCTTATCTATCACTTGCCTTATTTGATAGCCGTCTTGGCTTTATTTTTATTTTTTTCCTGGCTAAATTTTTATTTCTTTAATTTGAAAGCGCCGACTATTGTCTGGCCATTCTCTTTTCTGGTCGGCCTTCTTTTAACCGAATTTTACTTGGCCATTTCCCGCTTACCCTTAAGCGGACATCTAAATGGTTTGATTTTGGGTCTGGTTTTTGTTATGATAATTAAGATATGGCAAAAAAGAGAACAACAATTTCTCCTCGTCAAACCGTAGAGGTAGCTGAAGAGGTGGCGATTAAGGACGGTCAACAAGAGAAAGAAGAAAAACATCGGGAAGAAAAACAGGTTTTTGAAGAAGAGGTTAAAAAGTTTTATCATCAGTCTTCGCCAAAATTTGAACAACCGCCGCGGCCAGCCATCTCTTGGTGGCTTTTTATTGTTTTGGTAATTTTAATGGGTTTACTCTCGGGCGCTTCGGCCAGTTTATTTATTCTCAGTCGCGAAAAAATTAACCTGCCTTTTATAAAAGAAGAAATAAATTTGGCGAAGTATTTTCCTGGCCGTGAGATAACAGTGGTCACTGAGAAAAAAATTACTGTTACTGAGGAACAAAGAATTAGCGAAGCGGTCAGAGCGGTTCAGTCTGGTCTGGTTAAAATTTATTTAGCTCGATCTCAGGGGCAGAATAAATTGCCATCTCTTTTGGATTTGGAATCAATTTACCGCGATTCTGAGATCTCTGGCCTGGCTGTTGTTTTAACGACCGATGGTTGGCTTTTTACTACCAATACCGTTATTGCTGAGCCAACTAAAGATTATTTGGCTGTGACTTTTGAAAATCAAATTTTTCCTGTTCAAAATATGATTTATGACCCGTTTACCAACCTTGTTTTTTTAAAAACTGATTTAAAGAATTTGCCAGTGGCAAAAATAATAGAGCCGGAAAATCTGACATTAGGCCAGAAAACCTTTCTTTTTAACAAAAATCAGGCTTTAATCCAGACCAGTCTGACCGATTTAATGATTAGATTAGAATTAGAAAAGGATCGTTTTATCTATTCAACCGAACGTCTGCCTTTTTATTTTAGTCTTCAAGAAAAAATTGATTCTTCTTTAGGATCAGCGGTTTTTGCTTTGGATAAATCGGTTATCGGCTTAGTTAATTCTTTTGGTTATGTCACGCCCACTTTTTATATCAGACAAATTCTGCCGTCTATTTTAGAAACAGGACGAGCGGTCAGGCCGTTTTTGGGTTTGGAATATCTTGATTTAAAAGATTTAATTGGCTTAAAAGACCCGCGCTATGAAGGATTTAATTCTGGCGCCATTGTTTATGGGGCGCCGGCATCAAAAACCCCGGCCGCTAAAGCTGGTCTTAAAAATGGCGATTTAATTATTAAAGTTGATGGTTTGCCTTTTAATAATCTGACTAATTTAACTAACTCGGTTCAGTCTAAAAAACCAGGCGACCGAATAGAATTTACTCTGGTGAGAGACGGCAGAGAAATGACTTTAACCGCCGTTTTAGAAAGCTTTTAGGGATATTTACAAATCCAAAATCATAAAACAAATAGTATTAGTATCAATAAATATCCATAAATATCCATTAGTATCTATAAATATCGGTATGTTTTCTTTTTGGGAGAAAATACTTTTAGAACAAATCAGGCGAGGCAATCCCCGTGCTTTTGCTAAACTTTATGATTTTTATGCAGAAAAGATTCAACGTTTTATTTTTTTTAAAGTTTCAAGACAAGAAGTGGCTGAGGAATTAACCAACTCTGTTTTTACCAAAATACTTAATTATCTGTTAGAAGGTAGTGAAATTAAAAATTTCCGTGCCTTTCTTTATCAGACGGCCAGAAATTTAGTTATTGATTTTTATCGATCTCGTCGTGAAGAAATTTCACTTGAGGAAGTTTCTGAAAGAGATTTTGAAGAAAATAAAGATTTAGGAAAAGGGATAGATATAAAATTAGACCTTGGAAAGATTGAAAAAGCTCTAAGAAAAATTCCTGATCGTTATCGCGAAGTACTTATTTTAAGATTTATTGAAGAATTATCTTTTAAAGAAATTGCTAAAATTATCGACCAAAAAGAAGCAACGGTCAGAATGTCCGTCCATCGCGGGATAAAAGAGTTAAGAGAACAACTGACAACTAACGACAAACGACAAACGACCAACAACTAATGACAAACAACTAATGACAAACAACTATGACTTTTAGATTTAAAGAATTTCCAGTTTATAAAGACATTAGGGAGTTTATAAAACTAATTTTTATTATTACTTCGAAATTTCCTCAAATATATCAATATGACTTAGGGGCACAAATGAGAAAAGCGGCTATTTCAATCTTATTAAATTTAGCCGAAGGCTCTGGACGAAATTCTGACAAAGATTTTAATCGATTTTTAATCATTGCCATTGGTTCAATAGATGAAGTAGTTGCTGGCCTAGATATTGCCATAGATAATCGTTTGATTATTAGAGATGATTACCTTCAAATAATTAAAAAAGCCGAATCTATAAAAAAACAACTTGGTGGTTTTCGCAAAAAACTTAAAACAACTTACAACTAACAACAGACAATAGGCAACTGACAGCTGATAACAAATAACAACCGAAGGTCATAAGTCGATAGTCGTAAGTCGATAGTCGTAAGTC
>CAYVCK010000067.1:0-3488 GCA_964450195.1 uncultured Gammaproteobacteria bacterium | reverse complement strand
AATCCTTTTTTGTTTTTAAAAAATATGATATAATTTTTGGCTATGGAAAATAAACGATTAAAAATTGGGGTTATTTTTGGCCGGGGCTTCTTCTGAAAAAGAGGTCTCTCTTGAAGGTGGAAGAAATGTTTATTATAAAATTTCTTCGGAAAAGTACGAAAAAATTCCGATTTTTGTCGATTCAAAACTTAAACTCTGGAAAATTAATGACTTTTTAATTGTTCAGAACACAACTTCTGATCTCGAAGCGCTACTTGAAGAATATAGCGAAAAAATTCATTACGAAAAGTTGCCAGAGTTGATTGATTTTGCCTTTGTTGTCGGTCATGGTAAATATCTAGAAGACGGTTGTTTTCAGGGACTTTTGGAGATTTTAGATATCCCTTACAATGGGCCAGGAGTTTTAAGCGCAGCTTTAGGGATGGACAAGTATACTTTTAGGAAGATCTTAACAGCTCGCGGTATAAAAGTTCCTAAATATATTGCTGTCAATAATCAAGAGTGGGTGAGTGACGAAATGGAGATCATTGAAAAAATTAAAAAAGAAATCGGCTTCCCTTGTTTAGTCAAACCATCAAGAGAGGGCTGTAGTACTGGCATCACTGTCGTCAGAAAGGAAGAACAACTCTTAGGGGCAGTAGAAAAAGCATCTGTTTGGGATAGAATTATTCTAATCGATGAATATATTGAAATTGCATCGAGAGCTGCTGGTCGCATCAGAAAAGAAATCTAAGAAAAATGTATCACCATTGTTGGCTGGAAAATTTGCCGGAATATGTGCGCGAGTCAACCTATCGTTTCTGCGCCCGGAAAAACCCCGATTCCCCGCTTAGTTATCTACAAAAATCGATATCTCTTGTTCCAAATCCTTTACATTAACCTTAATTAATATTTGATCTGTCAAATTTCTACTACCTGGTATGGCTAAAAAAGAAGAAATCAAAAAAGAGGCTGTTTTGTCCTCGCAAAATTATCTCGGCAAAGACCTGAAAAGATTTTTTTTCTTAACCGGGATATTAGTGCTGATTGTTATTATTCTGACGGTGGTTGACAAACAAACAGGATTTTTAACTAAATTTACTCATTCATTCATAACTAAACTGATTGGCAAATAGTTAAAAATTAATTCTGACTTCTGAATTTTGATTTTTAATAGCCCCCATAGTTCAACGGACAGAATAAGGGACTCCTAAGCCCTGGATCCAGGTTCAATTCCTGGTGGGGGCACCACCGATGTATAGCATCGGAATTTCTAAATCCTAATTTTCTAATTTCTAAACAAATCCAAAATCCAAATGATTAAAATTCAAAATAGTTTAGAATCTAAAAATTTTGAGATTAAATATTGTTTAGGACCAGAGTACAAAGTTGATATTTTTGTGCTCGGCCGAGTACTCAAATCTATTTGAGTGCTCTGGTTTAGAGTTTCGAATTTAGGATTTCCGCTGCGAAGCAGTGGTGTTGGGCCCATAGTTTAACGGTAAAATACTTCATTCGCATTGAAGAGATTGAGGGTTCAATTTCCTCTGGGTCCATAAAAATTTTTAACGGCTTAAGTTGCCGAGGTTGGGGGGCTTGATTCCTGTCAGGAGTATTATTTGACTTCTTTTAAAAATCTGTCAAAATAACCTTAATGTTCTTTCAAAACGGTCTCGATTGAGACCAAGGAGGTTTAATGCCAAAACAGGTTTTACCTGATCGAGATGATTTTGTAAAGATTAGCTGCACACTCGAACGTTGGGACTTTAGAGAACTCTCTGGGGTTGAATTTCATAACCAGTTTAGACGCTTAAATTTGAAAACGCCTAGACCAAGACCAGGCCGAGAAACCGGCTTTATCTTTTATGCTAATGGATTAACAACTGTTGTCTGGACAACTTGGCGCAAAGAAGAAGGTCTGGCCAGACCAAAAGATGCTGCTTGGATTCTGATTATTGAAGGCGACCAGCCGCGTTACTTCTCGCACCCAATCCACCGAACTAAAAATTTTGTTAAAAATCTCTTAAATCAAGCCTGGATTGCCCGCTGGCGTGTTTTACATCGGCCGTTCTGCCCAACCTGCAGAGCGTTTATGAAAATTGCCTGCGGCCGAGGCATAAAATCTCGTTATTGGTATTGTCCAAAAGATAAACAATGCCTGGATTGGGATTATGGCCTGCCACCGAAGGCACGAAATTATCTCAAAAATTTACGGAGAACACGGGCCAGATGGTTGGCCAAACGCCGCGCCGAAGGCAAGCCAACCCATCTGGCGATAATAACTCGCAAACCCTGGCGAAGGGTGAAATAAAGGGCTTGGATTTACCAAGCCCTTAAATATTTTACCCCTCGTCTATTAGACGCATCACACTTAATGAATTTTAAAAAATAAAAAATGTCTTTAATAAAGCCAAAAATAAAATTATTATTTTATAACACCTATTTAGCCAGTATTAAAAACAGCGCTAAAAGCAAGATTTTTCGCCATTTGTATGCTTTAGTTGATAATAGAAAAAAAGATATCACAGAAAACGGCCGACTTTCTTGCGCTTTTTTTGTTTCGGGGATTTTGCGCATTTTTGGTTTAATTAATAAAATTTGTCCAACTGTTCATATCTTGATTAAAGAACTAAAAAAATTCGGCTGGCGAAAAATTAAAAGACCAAAACCCGGTGCGATCATTATTTGGCAATCTATAAAATTTAAAGATGGTTCAATTCACAAACACGCTGGTTTTTATCTCGGTAAAAATAAAGCCATTAGTAACAGTAGAAAAAAACGATGCCCAGTTATTCATCACTGGACTTATGGTTTTAAGAATGGTAGATCAAAACGCCAGATTAAAGCCATTTTTTGGCACGAGAAACTAAACAAGAAGTCTGAATAGCCTTAAATTAAATCATCTCATTCTGGGTTGATAAGGCCGGCATTATCGTGTTAACACGTTAATGTGTTAATACATAGGGTTTGCGATTAATTGATGCAACCTGTCCTTTAGTGAAGAAAGTTCAAGATTTAGCTAAAAATCTACAAAATAGTGGTTGTCAAGTAATTGTAATCGGAGATAAAGGCCATAAAGAAGTAGATTCGATTCAAGGCGCGATAAGTGATAAGGGAATTGTTATTACCTTTCCGCAAGAAGTTCCCAAAGTTATAATAAAAAGATTGTGCATTGCTGTTATTGCTCAGACCACCCAAAATCCAGTGACAGTAAAGAAAATTGTGAGGACTTTAAAAGAGAGGTATAAAAATCTTAAATTTTATAATACCCTCTGTCCAATCTTTTTAAACTATCAAGAGAAAATAAAGAAATTGGTTAAGAAAACAGACTTAATTTTAGTAATCGGCTCTAAAACAAGTGCTAATACTAAGAGATTACTTGAAGTTGCCCAAACTAAACATAAAATTGCCTATTTAATTGAAAACGCCAGCGATTTAAGAAAGAGATGGGTTTTGCGCAAGATGAGATACATAGGGAACACTCACAAATTCCCGAAATCTAGTAAAAT
>CAYVCK010000066.1:2765-3557 GCA_964450195.1 uncultured Gammaproteobacteria bacterium | reverse complement strand
ACCCCGTAGTAGAATTTTGACAGTGTTTATGCTTCGGTGTACAGATTTGGGTTATCATTAAACAAGTAAGCTATCTTTAATTATTTTGGCTTCTTGTTTCAACACACTTTCAAGAAGCGTCAAAATTTCACTGCGGGGTCAACCCTTATTTACAAGCCCAGATTTTGAGCAATACTTTTCATTGCTTCTAGGCCAATTTTAATAAATTCTTCCAAAGAGGACCCCAATTCTGAGCAGAGAGCAATATGTTCACGATTTGCCCCTCTAGCAAAACCCTTTTCTTTATAACGATTTAATATATTGTCTAGCCTAACCTCGGCTAATTTTTTATTTGGCATCACTAAAGCAGTGGCCACAATTAAACCAGTAATGGGGTCAGTACAAAATAAGGCTTTATCTATTTTTGAAATTCTTGGCAAACCATGAACTTCATTATGAACTTTCACTGCATAAACTAATTCTGGCGGCAAACCTTGCTTGGCTAATATTTCCGCCCCGATTAAACTATGTTTTTCCGGCACACCTCTCGTTTCCTGGTAATCAATATCATGAAGAAGGCCGGTTAGTCCCCAAACCTCCTCATCTTCATGAAAATGTCTTGCCAAGCCCCGCATCACCGCCTCAACCGCTAAACAATGTTTAAACAGATTTTGATTTTGAAGTTTTGTTTTTAATAAATCCAAAGCTTGCTTACGGGTCATAACCATAAAATTTCTAAACCTAATTTCTAAACTCCGATATTACAAATCCTTCGGATTTGAGTACGGGGTAGGCAAATCAAAAATTTAGAAT
>CAYVCK010000066.1:0-2743 GCA_964450195.1 uncultured Gammaproteobacteria bacterium | reverse complement strand
CTGTGCCCTGTAGTTAACGAGCGAAGCGAGTTATACTTCGGGATTTAGGATTTTGGATTTTGGATTTAAATTAAGATTTCTGATCTCTCAGTTTTTTAACAGTTTCTAAAAATCTTCAAAATCTGTAGTTATAATAGGTAAAACTATCTTTATGTTGTTAAATTTCCGGCTCTTCCTCCGGCGCCCCTAATTCCTCTATCCCTATCCCGTGTTCATCAATTAGTTCCATCGGCTCACCGCAACAAAGCAATTCTCCTCCCCCAACTTGTTCCACAACCACAATATTACCGCAAATATTACAACGATACCTTTCACCGATTTTAACTACATTCATAATTATAATAACCTAAAATTATTAATAATTAAATTAAATTTAAAACCAAGATAGCCGGCTGCTTTTCGACAATAAGTCATTCGCCTGGTAAAAATTTCAAAATATTCCACAACCGGACAAAATTTTGTGTCAATTTTAAGTCTTAAAATAATCCTTTTTCTCTTTTTGTCAACCTCTAATTTAGATTCGGTGACAGCAAAATTTACTCGGTCGTGAATATCTGTTTTAATTTTTACTAATGATTTATTTAAAACCCGCGAACGATGAACATCAGATTTGTCAGCCAAAACCACGACTGCTGAAATAGGATTAGAAAAATTCATTTCTTCTTTATCGTGATTAGCTATTGCCTGCATGATTAAACTCAATTCTTTTGGATTCTCGCCAATAAATGTTTGATAAAAAAGTAAAGCAGCCCAATAATGATGTTGGGTCCGACCGAGAAAATTACTCATATCATGGCAAAAACCACTTATGGCTGACAATTCTTGCAGTCGCGGACTCAAACCAACCTCCTTAGCTAACAAAGTTGATCTTCTGGCAACTAAATTAGCATGCCGCAGGCCGTGCTCTGTGTACTGTAAAGCGATTAGAGCTAAATGGGTTTGGTGAATAAATTCTAAGATTTGAGGATGATTCTTTACTTGAAAAAGGGTAAGCATAAAAAACAATTTAACAATATATATAATTTGTTAATGGTAGCGCCGAAGGGAGGGGGTCAAACCCTTGTTAATAGATTATCCCGAAATTGTTGGCGAACAAAGCGAGCAATTACAATTTCGTGATCCTGTTAATTTTTTGATTTATGATAATAGCCCCGACGGGAATCGAACCCGTGTTGCCAGATTGAAAGCCTGACGTCCTGCCACTAGACGACGGGGCCTAAATTTTGTAATAAACAAATAAGGTTCTCGAAAAATTAATTTCACTAAATGCTTCGGAATTTTTCGGGAAAAACCTGCTGTCCTACCTCTAAACGATAACGCCATGATAACTGAAATTATAATGGGAGAAAAAAACTCGTCAACCCAGTTTGAAGTTTATTATAGGACTCAACCCTTGAAACAAACTGTCTTATAATTCATAACGATCGTTATAAAAATTAAGACGCTATATAAAAGGGAATATAAGCTGATTTTTAAAAAATAAATAAGAATTAAAAAAATCAAAACCATAGGGCGACTTTACTATAGACTCATCTAAAAAGAACGTTTCTTTGAACTTCTAACCTGGTTAATCCCGTTGACAATTTGTATTTTAAATTGTAAATTTAAAATGGCAATTCTATGAACAGGCTGGAGTGGATCGGATACCTCCACCCTAGAGTAAAGCTCATTGCGGGACAGGCACGCAGGCAAAGCCCTGCACTAATGCGAAACCGGGGACTGGTTCAGCGGTAGTCCGCCAAAAATTTCGGGGATTGGCGCAGCGAGCGGTAGCGCGCTTGGTTCGGCTTGCCCGCTTTAGCCTGAGACGGGGCATGGTGTAATGGTAGCACCTCAGTAGCAGAGCAAAGCTCGCTACGGGGCAAGCGAATCCTTTTTACCCCGCACCAAATTTATCGGGGCGTCGTATACCGGTAGTACGCATCCTTCGGGAGGATGTAGACTGGGTTCAATTCCCAGCGCCCCGAAAGTCTAAATTTCGGTGCGGGGCGGGAG
The DNA here is from genome assembly GCA_964450195.1 of uncultured Gammaproteobacteria bacterium. Classification (GTDB taxonomy): domain Bacteria; phylum Patescibacteriota; class Patescibacteriia; order UBA2591; family CALHIP01; genus CAYVCK01. The sequence goes on along the minus strand of CAYVCK010000066.1, from coordinate 748 downwards.
GATTTAGTCCTAGTTCAAATCTGGGTACCCCGATTGGGGCGATAGCCCGCCCGCCTTGACTTTGCCGATTTATTTATTCAGGCATTCACTCAACAAAAAATCTCCTTAAGTTGAAAAAGTTTGATAGCTCAAATCGTCGCTCTGTCGCTGAAGCTATGAAGCGTAGGCGACAAGGCAAATGTCGGGCGCAGCAGGCGGGGACCAAGAAGTCGCGAGTTCAAATCTCGCATCCTCGACTTTAGTAATGTCAAAACAAAGTTATCTCTTTATTTAGTGCCAAATTGTATGCTTAATAGGTTTGGTAAACAACCAAAATTTGAGATACGACCGGTCATTGAACAAAAACCGTTTGAAAACCGAGCAGTGCAATCTTTTTTCAAAAAATGGTGCGAAATTAACGATGACATTGTGCCAAAAATAGTTGATCGAAATAGGTGGGAACAAATAGTTAAAAAAGGTATATTAGAGAAAAAACCTAACGGTAAACAAACTTTATACTTACCAAAAGATTTACAACTCTGGGAAATGGTTGGAGTAATGGAGGTGGTTGATCGTGAGACATTCAGAACAAAACCAGAACGGCAAACAGAGAAAAAAGAAGAACTCCTGGCTTTGGGAAAACTTTTTCGAAACTCCGGAGTCTATATTGCCCAAAGGTTAGATTCAATTGACCAGGGTAATGAAATCGCTCGCGCTCTGGCTGAAGAATTTTATGAGTACGGATTGTTGCTTGAAAGTGGAAAAAGAC
>CAYVCK010000065.1:0-3600 GCA_964450195.1 uncultured Gammaproteobacteria bacterium | reverse complement strand
TCCCCATTGACCACGTCTTGGCTTGCCAGCAATCAAATTCCCTAGAATTATGACGAAATAAACACCCTCTTTTTTGGCAATTTCGTAACAGGTACGAAGCAGAGTTCCTTGCTGAGCACGTAACCCCAAATTAAGACCAGAAACAATCATAAACGGTACTGATTTTCTAGTAACTGGCGGCAGAGCTGTTATTCTACCAAATTCAGCCTCTCGAACGAGACTAAAAATTTGATTTTCGGGATCAAAATTTACATTATAACTTTCTGCCCTTGCCGCATCAACCACCTCATATACGCTTTCCTTGGGAATATCTAGTGCTTCGGAAACTTCTGCCACTGTTTTCGGCCCACCTCTCAGGAGTCGAATCAGTTTCGGCATTTTTACCTGCCATTTATTCTTCTTTGCCATTTCTCCTCCTTTTCCGATCTTTTATCGTCGGAATTTTTAAAGAACTTTTTATATTGTAAATTTTAGTAGATACTACTTTTTTGTCAACCCCATTAGATATTTTTTGTTAATGTTTGGAGATATTAATAGTTTTATGATGGGCTTAATTTAAACTCTCAAATTTTGTCTATTATCTAACGGGGTCAAATGTTTCTTTAAAAACTTCATTGCCTGCTCTTTGCTTTTAATCTTGCCCAAAAGCTGCTCTTCACGAAGCAGGCTTAAAAGCTCGCCTATTTTAGGTCCTGGTTCTAAATTAAATTCTTTCATTATTTCATTACCATCTAAAAGTGGCCTGGGTAATTCTTTTTTATTTTCGCTCAATGATTTTAATTCAGCAATTCTTATTTTCATCTTTTGATAACTAGAAAAATCTGGTTTGCCATTTTCAGGAATGGTTGCGGAAATATCAGCAAAAGCCAATTTTAACAAATTTTCACCAGGAACATTTGAATTGAAAAAATATTTTTCAATCGTGGTTGGCCGCATTTGAGAAATATCTCCTTGAACAAGAAGCATATGATGCTGAACCAACCAAGAAAGTCTGTTCGGATCAATATTAAAATCTTCCGGACTAGAAAACTTTAAACGCTCAGCAATCTCTTTGGCTAATTTAGCGCCAACAATATCATGCTCGTTAAAACGAATCCGGTCTGTTCCATCCTTTTCTGGCGTTCTAATCGTATACGGCTTGCCCAGATCGTGAAATAAAGCAGCCATAATTAATTCAATTAACGGTTTTTCTGAACCAAACTCTTTTTGCCCGCCAAAAGCGAGTCCGACTCTAGTGGAAAATTCTACGGCAAATTCAGATGATGATAACTTCTCTAAGGCTAATCTAGTGTGAACCCAAACATCGCCCTCAGAGTGCCAATTTTTTGGTTGCGGACAATTTTTCATTTTTAAAATCTCTGGCATTAAAACTTCAAAAACCCCGATTTGGTCATAAAAATCAAAAGCCTTCACCGGCTGATGGTAAAAAGACTTTAAAAATTCTTTGGCTATGACCTCATAAGGCACAACTCTATTTTCGACAAATTCCGGCTCAATAAAAACCACCTCGCCGACCATTTTTACATCGCGTTGGATATCATTAAGATGTTGGATATTTTTCTTAATAGCCAGCCAGGTTTTTTCCTCAACAGAAAAATCATGTTGACAGGCGAATCGCAAGGCTCGCAACATTCTTGAATAATCTTCTTTAAATCTCTCTTCTGGCTTACCAACCGCCCTGATAATTTTTCTTTTTAAATCTACTAAACCGCCAAATGGATCAATTAATTTATAATTTTTGATTTTTGGTTTTTGATTTTTGATTTCTCGCGCTGAAAGCGCGAGCGCCATGGCATTAATCGTAAAATCCCGACGAGAAAGATCATCTTTGATGGACATTTTTGGATCAGTATAAACCTCAAGATCACGGTAGCCACCAGTGCCAAAAGCATGTTCTTTTCTTGGTAGGGCAATATCTAAAGGATTATGCGGGTCCCATTTCTCTGGAACAAATTTGAAAACGCCAAATGACTTACCAACTAAATTTACTTGTCCTAAACTGGCTAAAAACTTTTCTAACTCATCAGCCAAAAGATTGCAAACAACAAAATCAAAATCCTTAGTCGGTTGACCTAAGATAATATCTCTGACGGCTCCGCCAACCAAATAAACTTCAGCTTTAGGAAAATCTTTTCTCAATTTTTCCAACCACTGAAAAGCAAATGGTTCTTTTCGCAAAACTGTTTGGAGCCCGAAAAGGTTGATTTCCGTTTTCTTTTTGAACAATCTCATTTTGACGAATAAACTTTATTAACAAAACTTTTAATTTCTTCTTTAAATCTTTCCTTAGAAAACCTCATCGCATGAACACGAATTTTAGCCGGTTCAAATTTTTGTTCATTAAATTTAATAACCGTATTGGCCAGCTCCTCCCAGCTTTGTTCATTAAAAAATATACCAGTTTTACCCTCAATGACTGTTTCTAAGGCACCACCGGCTCGATAAGCAATCACTGGCCGGCCAGCGGCCATGGCCTCGCAAGCAGTAATACCAAAATCTTCTTCTTGAGGAAAAATCAGGGCCCGTGCCCGACTAAGATGTTTTATCTTTTCTTCTTCAGAGACTTCACCCAAAAATTCAATATAATGACCGGCAATTTTTCGCAATCCTTTATCTTCACCACCACCAATAATTTTTAAAGGAATTTTTAATTTATTAAAAGCCTGGATTGCCAAATCAATTCTTTTATACGGTCTAATTCGCGAAATAACTAAAAAGTAATTTTCAATTTTATCAGAAATATAAAACTTCTCAACTTCAACTGGTGGATAAATCACGGCTGAATCACGATGATAATACTTTTTTATCCGGCTAGCCACAAAGTTTGAATCAGCCAAAAGATAGTCAGGTCTTTGCGCCGCTAAGTAATCCCAATTTCTTAAATAAGTTAGAAGTGGGGGCAATAATTTTTTAAAAATTTTCTCTGCCCCAGTTAGACCTTCCAGATAATCATACGCATCAGACCAAAGATAGCGAGTTGGTGTTAAACAATAACAAATATGAATAGTATTTTTATGGGTCAAAATGCCTTTGCTATAAGCTGAAGAATTAGAAACAACCAGATCATAATTTCTTAAATCAAATCTCTCAATCGCCACTGGCATTAAAGCTAAATACCAACGATAATGAGAAACGCCAAAAGGCAAATTCTGAATGGGTGAAACATGGATGTCCCAGTTTCTGAATTGTGGTAACAGTCCTGGATTATAAATCGAAGTATAAACCGGTGCTTCAGGCCAGATCTCGTGAAGCACTTCTAAAACCTTTTCCGCCCCCCCGTATTGACTCAAAAAGTCGTGGACTAAAGCAACTTTCATAAATCATTTTAGCATCTTAACATAATAACATTATAACAATTGATATTGACTTGACAAGATTTATAAAAAAAAATGGGAAAATGAAAAATTCAAGGGGAAAATCTTATAGAAAGAAGAGACCTCAAATGAGGATTAGCCCCTTTTTTAATTTTGTTATCCACAACTTAATCTTGACAAGATTTATAGAAGTGGGAAAATAAAGATAGATAAAAAACCAAATTACCTTAAAAAGGAGACTAACTATGATACAGTCAAGGGGTTGGTCGCAGAAAAGACTCGAGAA
>CAYVCK010000064.1:0-3675 GCA_964450195.1 uncultured Gammaproteobacteria bacterium | reverse complement strand
CGAAAGCTATCCTGCCAGGCGAGTTTTTCTCCAATTTTACCCTAAAATTCGGTTACTTTTTTGATGGCAGGATCAGTCTAACTACGGTTAGATTTTATATGACTTAATGCGTTATATTGCCTCAATTCTTAGTATAGTGTATAATATCTATAGAGAATTTTTCCATTTTTTGCTTATTATAATGATGAGAATAAAAATACAAATTCACTCAGAGTTTTATAAATAATTAATAATAAATTTATGACCGTAGAAGTAAAAAGAAAACAGGGAGAAAGTTCAGAGGCTCTTGTTCGGCGCTTTTCTAAAAGAGTCTTAGAGAGCGGGATTATTAGTCAAGCTAAAAAAATCAGATTTAGAAGAAAGTCGCAGAGTAAAAGGGTAAAAAAAGTAAGCGCTTTGAGGCGCAAAAAGGATCGCCAACGTCGAGAATTTTTAATTAAAATAGGTGTTTTAAAACCAAAAGAATAATTTTTTTATGCCGGGTAGTGAAAATTTGACCATTCCTGACCCTAATAAATAAAAGTCAGAACTAGAAATAATCATAAACTGCATTTTCATTATTTGGCACTTGAACTAAATTAAATTCAATGTAATTAATATTTAATTTGTCAAATTTCTACTACCCGGATGGAATTATTAAAAAGGATTGAAAAAGATCTAAAAGAGGCTATAATAAAAAAGGATGAAATAAGGATCTCGGCATTAAGGCTTCTTCTCTCCGCAATTCGTAATAAAGGAATTGAATTAAGGCCAACAAAAAAAGAATTGTCTGAAGAGATAGTGTTAGAAGTAATCAGCCGGGAAGTGAAAAAAAGAAAAGAGGCGATTGAATTGTTTGAAAAGGGCGAGCGAGAAGATTTAGCAGCCAAAGAAAAAATAGAAATAGAAATTTTATCTAATTATTTGCCAAAACAACTTTCAGATGATAAAATAAGAGAGGCAGTTCAGGCAAAAATAACAGAGTTGGGCGTAGTTGAGGTCAAAGATTTCGGCAAGGTTATGGGTTTGGTAATGAAAGAACTAAAAGGCAGGGTTGAAGGTGGAAAAGTGAGTGAAGTAGTCAAAGAAGAATTGAGGAATATAAATAAAAAATAAATTAAGAAGAAAAGCGTTCGATAAAGACAAAAAATCGAAAAGAAAAAATCAAAGATACATATGAAAAATTCAAAAATTTCAAATTATTTTCGCATTTTCGGATTTGTGTTTTTGATATTTTATTTTTTATTTTTGATGTTAGCTCCAGAGAGCGCTTTGGCTCAAGCCCAGTGGATGCAGGGTATGGAGTTGTTTCGGCTGGAAACAGGTTTGGCTGATGTGCCATTGCCGATTGCTATTGGTCGGATTGTTAAAATTGTTTTGGCTTTTTTAGGTTTGATTGCCGTAGTGATTATTATTGCTGGCGGTTTTATCTGGATGACTTCTGGCGGTGTGCCGGAAAAAATTAATAAAGCCAAAAAAATAATGTTGGCTGGCTCGATTGGTTTAGGGATTATTGTTCTCTCTTATGCCATTGCCAGTTTTATTGTTAGTTTGCTTTGGGGTCAGCTTGGGCCGGGTGCTGACTGGGTTGGTCCAGGTGTTGGTCCGGGGACCTTGCCAACTGGCGCTACCTATTTGGTCATAATTGATAAACATCCAAAAAATAATCAATCAGTGGTTAGAAATACGACCATTACTATTATTTTTAATCGGGCCTTGAATTGCGATACAGTTAAATACGGCGCAGCAGCCACAGATACGATTAAAATTACTAAAGCCGGCACTTTAGTATCCGGTCATCTTCGAGTCAGCGGCAATACTCTTACTTTCAAAACTAAGACAGCTTGTACGGGCACAGCTTTAGCTGGTTTGGCCTGTCAAAATAATTCTTGTCCACGGCCAGGGCAAAGTCCTGATTTTGTTTGTCATATAGGGACAAACGCAAATCCACAGTGCGCCCAGCTTAGTCCGTCAACCCGACCACTTAGTTGTTGTCCGGCTGGTGCTTTTTGCTGTGGTTGTTTAGATGACGGTTCTTATACGATTACTTTAACTGGCGGATCAGCTGGGATTAAAGCGCAGGATGGCAAGGAGATGCCTAGTGGTGGGGCTAGTTGGAGCTTTACTGTCACCCCTGATATTGATGTCAATCCGCCAAAAGTTGAAATAAGAGCGCCGGTTCCTAATAGTACTGGTGTACCGCGAAATGTTGGTATGGCTGTCACTTTTTCCAAACCAATTGATCCAAGCACCCTGAAAGCCTATGCGACAAGTTGTACAAATCGCTCAAATTGTGTGACTAATATTGATGACGCTTCAGTGCAAATTAGGATTGGTGCGACACCGGTAAGTGGCTTTTTTGAAAGAATTACTACCCAGGCTTTTATTTTCCGGCCGGATTCTACCTGCGCTGATTTGGGCAAGCCAAATTGTAAATGTTTTGAGGCCAATAAAAATATAGCCATTATTCTTCTCGGTACTGGGGCTGATCCAGAAAAAGCCATTCGTGATCTGAATTGTAATGTTTTGGATTGTTCAACTGCCAGTGATTGTCAGTGGAATTTTACAACCTCAGCTGATGCTGATTTTGATCCGCCAGTGGTTGACTTAGTTGATCCGCCAGATAGAAGCGAAAATGTTGATCGTTTAACTAAATTAACTGGTACCTTTAACGAACCAATTGATCCAACTTCTGTTAATTTTGATACTTTTGTTTTAAATGGTGTTGAGCCATTAAGTATTGAAGGCAAGGGTACACCAGAACCGCCAGTAAAAAGATTCGTTCTAACCCCTTTTCCAATTTTAGATGCTTTTAGAGATTATCAAGCGGTTATTTTTGGTAATGCCGGGCAGTCAGGCACTTGTGATTTGGGTGGAGAAAATATTTTCGGCGTCCGCGATTTAGCCGGTAACCCATTAAGAGATAATAAAATTTGGACATTTAAAACTGGTGGTTTGATTGGCGGACCTGATCCGCGGATTCAGAGTATCACACCAAATACCGGACCAGAAGGAACTTGTGCAACAATTATTGGTTTTAATTTGGGCTGTTGTCCGGAGGGTACTTGCCCAACTAATCAAACACCAGCTGATTATTATTGGGATTTTCCTGAGGCAAAATGTCACACTGCGCCAACTTCGCCTGTTGATAAAAAGGGAAAGATAGAGATTTTAAAAAGCGGAAACATTTGGACAACCACGGTTCCGCTTTCCTGGGAGGAATTAGAGCGGTCCGATCAATGTCGGCCTGAGCCACAGGAAGCCTGTAAAAATAACTATTCACCAAAAAGTCAAATTATTATCCAGGTACCGACTAACACCGCTTCAACGCCGAATAATATCAAAATCACACCAGCCCATCCATAAAAAAATCAAAAATCAAAAATCAAATATATATGAAAAATTCGAAAATTTCAAATTATTTTCGCATTTTAAAGTCAGGACTTTTAATATTTTATTTTTTGTTTTTAATTTTAGCCCCGCAAAGCGCTCTGGCTCAAGCCGGCTGGATGCAAGGCATGGAGTTGTTTCAACTGGAAACAGGTTTGGCTGATGTGCCATTGCCGATTGCTATTGCCCGGGTTGTTAAAATTGTTTTGGCTTTTTTGGGTTTGATTGCGGTGATCATTATTATTATTGGCGGAAAAACTCATGAACAAGTCCGAATTGATCGAAGCCACCGCCAAAGCCGCCGAC
>CAYVCK010000063.1:0-3775 GCA_964450195.1 uncultured Gammaproteobacteria bacterium | reverse complement strand
TTTTTTCTATATTCCGCGAGAAAAGAACAAAGAGGCGGATAAATTGGTCAATCAGGAACTTGACAAGAGGGGATATTAGTTTTATAATATTACTAGAAACTAGGTAGATCAGACGATTGCTTTTTCATCTAATATATAGGTGAGGGGGAGGAAAGTCCGAACACTCCGTCTGCCAGTTGGCAGACATGGGTAGCGGGTAACACCCGTCCGGAGTAATCCGAGAGGTGCGAACAGAGACGTCCTAGAACCCGAAAGGGTTCGGACGCCCGTCCGCCGCAAGACGGAATAGGGCGAGTTCCGAGAGTAATCTCGGAGGTGAAACGGTTAAATCCTTACCTGAGTGAAAGGCGAATTGCCGTTTGAGTCTGGTAGTAATATCGGACCTAGATAAATGATCGTCCTCGACAGAATTCGGCTTACAGATCTGCCTAGTTTTTTATTTCTAATAGAGCGGGGTTAAATACAATTTCCTAATTAATTTTAATTGCGTCATTCTTTTCGAGTTGATTATTTTTATTATTTTGCTTATTTTCTTTCTTTGATTTATTCATTATTTTCTGTTACAATACTCTAAGTATGAAAAGAGCAGATTTAATATTTTTAACTTTGCTTTTACCGGTTGACTATGCTATGGTGGTTTTGGCTGGTTTAATGGTTTATTATTTAAGGTTTAGTGCTTTAGTAGAACTGCGTCCAGTTATTTTTGAAATTCCTTTTCCACAGTATCTCAAATTGATTCTTTTAGTTAGTCTCGTTTGGGTCCTTGGTTTTATCATTTCCGGTCTTTACAGTAAGGCGAAACAGCGTTTTAGTCGCGAGATCGGCAAGATTTTTATTGGCTGCTCCTTGGCAACAATGTTTATTATTCTTGTCATTTTTTTTAGTCGCGAACTATTTTCTTCCCGTTTTATTATTTTAGCTGGCTGGCTCGTTTCCATTATTTTTGTTAGTTTGGGCAGATTTTTCGTTCATTTAGTGAGATTGATGGTTTTTCGCCGAGGTCAATGGCTTGAGCCTATTTTAATTTTGGGTAAAGACAGTTTTGACGAAAATTTTATTAAATCTATTAAAGGAAATCCGGGCTTGGGTTACCATGTTCTGGATCATTTGTCCACGGTTGATGAAGTTTTAGAAAAATGGGGATCGCGCGCTAAAGAAATTTCTCAAGTTATTCAAGTTGATTCTAATATTCCGCAAAAGAAGATATTAAAGTTGGTTGATTTTTATGATGAGCACCAAATTATTTTTAAATATATAGCCAATCTTTTTGGTGCCAGGGCAAGCAATGTTGAGATTGAGTCATTAATTGGCTTGCCGGTGGTGGAAATCAAAAGAACCGCTCTTGATGGTTGGGGAAGAATTGGTAAAAGAATTTTTGATATTATTGGCAGTTTGATAGGCGTAATTATTTGTTCACCGTTTTTTTTAATTGTTCCTATTTTAATTATTTTAGATTCACCAGGACCGATTTTTGTTTCCTTAGCGCGAGTGGGAGCGCGGGGTAAGATATTTAAGTTATATAAATTCCGTTCAATGATCAAAGGAGCGGATAAAATGAAAAAAGATTTGTTAAAATTTTCTGAGAGATCAGGACCGCTTTTTAAGATGAGAGATGATCCAAGAATCACGCGAATTGGCAAATTTATCCGTAAAACAAGTATTGACGAACTACCGCAATTAATTAATGTTTTAAAAGGAGAAATGAGTCTGGTTGGGCCGAGACCCCATGAGCCAGGCGAGGTTTCCCTTTATGAAAGACATCAGAAAAGACTTTTGACCATTAAACCAGGCATTACCGGTTTGGCACAAATTTCTGGCCGTTCCAATTTGCCCTTTGAAGAGGAGGCGCGTTTGGACATTTATTACATTGAGAATTGGTCACTTTTAAAAGATTTAGAAATTATTTTAAAAACCATTCCGGTCGTTTTGAGCAAAAAAAGCGTTGCCTAATTCTTTAATAGAATATAGAATTTAGAATTATGAATTTTGAATAAACTCTAAACGACCAATAAAATGATAAACGATAAATTATATTTTAAGGATTAAATCATTAGAAATTGACTAGAAATTAGAAACTAGAAATTTGAAATTAATGAATGAGTTTATGCAGCCTGTAATCGGATTAGAAATCCATCTCCAATTGAAAACAAAAACCAAACTTTTTTGTCAATGTTTGAATCAATGGGAAGAAGAAAGCCCCAATCTTAATATTTGTCCGATTTGTTTAGGCCACCCCGGCGTTTTGCCGGCTTTGAACCAAAGAGCCGTAGAATCGGCCGTAAATTTGGGATTAGCTGTCCATGGCGAGATTCAGAAAATATTTTCTTTTGACCGAAAAAATTATTTTTATCCAGATCTACCTAAAGGCTATCAGATTACCCAATATTTTGAGCCACTTGTCTTGGCTGGCTATTTAGAAATTCAAGTCAGCGGAAAATTAAAAAAAATTCGCCTTAAGCGAATACATTTAGAAGAAGATGCGGCTAAATTAATTCATACACCAGATAAAAATTGGAGTCTGATTGATTTTAATCGAGCCGGGGTGCCGCTTTTGGAGATTGTCACCGAGCCAGATTTTAATTCACCTCAGGAGGCAAAAATTTTTCTCCAGGAATTACAGCTTTTAGTTCAATACCTAGGGGTTGCCACCGCTGAAATGGAAAGAGGCGAAATGCGTTGCGATGCCAACATCTCGCTTTGCGAAATCGCGGATAAACACGGAAACATTTGCGAAAATCAGCGTAATAATCTGCGAGAATCTGCGTTCAGGCGGGGTGTGAAGGTGGAGATAAAAAATCTGAACTCTTTTCGAGCTGTTGAAAGGGCCTTACAATATGAGATAGCTCGGCAAGAGAAGATTATAAAAGAAGGTGGGCAGGTTATTCACGAGACGCGTGGTTGGGACGAAGTAAATAGCGTCACTATTGAACAGAGAGGTAAAGAGGAGGCATATGATTACCGTTATTTCCCTGAGCCAGATCTGCCAAAATTTTCTTTGTTTGATAAAGAAGTTCAAAAAATAAGAGATAGTTTAGGAGAATTGCCACAAGCGAGATTCGAGCGTTTTGTTAGAGTTTACGAGTTTACACCATCAGATGCTAAAAATTTAGTGGCAGATAAAGATTTAGCTTATTTTGCCGAAAAAGTAATTTCCGAACTTAAAGCCTGGCTTAAGACCCTTGAGACAGTTGAGGGGGCGGAGAAGGAAATTTGGCAGAAAAATAAAAAAAGATTAGTAAAATTAGTGGCTAACTGGATTGTTAATCGTTTAGTTTTTCTGTTAAAGACAAGTGGCAGTAAAATTTCTGAAATAAAAATTAAACCTCATGAGTTTGCTGAATTTATTATTCTGGTTTATGAGAACAAAATTTCTAGTAATATTGCCCAGCAAATTTTGGAAAAAATGTTTAGAACCGGCGCTGACCCAGATCGGGTCTTGGAAGAGTTAAAATCTGGAGAGATTATAACTGAAAGAGATTTAGAAAAAATTATTGAGGAGGTCTTAAGGACCAATTTAAAGGTAGTTGATGATTATAAAAAAGGCAAATTTACGGCTATTCAATATTTGATTGGTCAAGTAGTTAAACGCCCTAAAGGCCTGGGTGATCCACAGGTGATAGAGAAAATTTTAGAGAAAAAATTAAACCCTTAAAAAATTTTTTATTAATCTTTTTGCTTCAGTAAAATTTTTTATCCATTTAATTCTTTTATCTCTTTTAAGCCAGGTCATTTGGCAGCGGCTAAATTTTTTAATTTTTTGTTCAAGTAGATTAAT
>CAYVCK010000062.1:0-3831 GCA_964450195.1 uncultured Gammaproteobacteria bacterium | reverse complement strand
AAATGTTAATGAAGTTATAACTAATAATTAATCAAATTTCTACTACCTGGTATGGCTCAGCACTGCTTTATCTGCGGTCGTGGACCGCGAACAAACATCTCTCGTTCACATTCAATGATTACCACTAAAAGGCAACAAAAATTAAATTTACAAACAAGAAAAGTTTCTGGCAAAAAAATAAAAATCTGCACCAAATGCTTGAAAACCCTAAGAAGAACGGTTTAATTTTGTCCGCCTTCTCCGCCGAATCGGCGAATTCGGCGGACGCTCAAAATTGTAATAAAATTTTCTGCGATTATATCTTGAAAATTTTAACAATTTTGGCGGGGTGTAGGATAACAGTAGTCCGCGACCTCTTGCCCGCCAAAAATTTTTCGGGGTGTAGTATAACGGTAGTACGTACCCTTGGGGTGGGTATGGCCGGGGTTCAATTCCCCGCACCCCGACCAGATTAGACACTGCAATTCTTTTGAAACAGTTTATTGACTAACCCGCCCACTCTCCTGATAGAAAAAACTGCTTTTACAAATAGAAGGGTGAAAGGGCTATCGAAGGGTGAAGCCCCTTCAGTGTCCCAACTAAAGACCAAGAATTTTTACCAGCTGTTTGATTAAAGCCACTGCCACTGGCGGCGAAAGCAAGCTGTAAGAAGGAATGCCATTATCATCGAGCACAATCCATGGTTTCTCTTGAATTATCACTTTTTGGTTTTTCCATTGATAAATATATTCAGGTGTAATTTCATATTTATCAACATATTGATTCGCTAATTCAACTGGCACAGAGTTTCTTAAAAGAATTTTCGGAATACCGTAAAGAGAAAAAGCCTGTTCAATAACCTTGCCGTCTTTCGTTAGTCGATCTCTAATCGGTTCAACACCCAATTCATCGCCTTCTTTGGCAACCATTGCTATTTTATGACAAAAAGGATTATCGCAGATCAGAAAAAATCGCTCTGTTTTCTTATCATAACCAACCCTTTTGGTGGGTAGGGTTTTTAAATTTCTAGGCGTCTGACAAATCGGGCAAACAACTCGTCCCTTCATCCGGGCATCAATAACTGATTCGGGTAAATCAATCAAAACAAAAACATCTGGGTCATCACGATAATCAATCAGGTCGCGGAAAAATAAAGAATAAGAAATCTGGTCCATCTCTCTGGGAAAGCCGTCAATAAAAAGAGATTTTCGACCAAGTTTGGCAATTTCTCTTTTGACTAAGGCAAGAATAAATTCGGTTGAAAGAAGAGATTTCACACTTCTTGACTCTAACTCTCCAAGGGCTTTTTCAATCGGAATAAAACCCCGATAATTAGTTTTTAGAAAATCTATCAACTCTTTCTTTTTTTCTGTGTTTTTTAATTCATAATGAACCGCTCTCACCGCATCGCCAATCGAAAAATGAACAATTCTTTCTGGCTCAACAATTTCCGTAAATAGTTTGGCATAAGTGCCTTTACCGGAATTTTTCTTGCCCAAAAGATAAGCGACAAAAGTATTTTTTTCAAGATAATTTCTTAATTTCTTGATTTCCGGTCCGGCTTTTAATTCAAAATATTCCCTGCGTTCTTGAGGATCAGATAAATTGAAAGTTTTTGTTAGACCAGTAATTTTCGTTTTAAAAATAGGAAACTCCATAGATCTTAATTTTAAGATTAAGAAATTTTTCAAAAAAAGTCAAGGGTCTAAGAACTGCTATTTTAAACCAAAAAATTTATCGTTTTTTCACGCATATGCGTTTTTTTTATACAAATTTTTTGGCTCTATTTTCGCATTTTTAAATTTTTAAGGTGTGAGACGAAAAAACTTAAAGACCCCGTCATCTAGTTCCACATCTTTAGTAATAATGATTTTAATATAATCTTTTGCACCAACCAATTCTCTTAAATAAATTATCTCTTTTTCACATCTATAGGGAGCGAGCCAAACACTTTTTGAAGTTGGTAAAAACCTAATTCTCTAAGTTTTAATCTGAATATTTCTCTCACTCTATCCATTTTTTTAGGAATATCAAAAATTATAATTCGCCATTTTCCGTCCCATTTTTTTTCTTTTTCTAATTTTAGATCCCAAAAATTAAGAGAGTTAATTTTTCTCTTTCCCTTAGAAGTAAGTTTTATTTCTATTCTTCCTCTTTTCTTTTTTATCGAAACATAGCCCTCATATTTTAAATGCCGGAAACATTGGGTTAAATCTTTAATAAACCATTTCGGATTTTTAAAGAACGATTTTATCAATTGATTAATAAAATATGGCGATTGCGAGGCAATAATAATAACTCCAAAGGTTGCTAAAACGCCTAAAATATGTTTTATCATTTCTCCTTTTTCTTCTTTCATATTTTTTAAATTAATTAGGCTATAAAGATAATAAAATAAAAAGAAAAATCTGTCAACTTTTCACGCATATGCGTTTTTTTGGTATAAATTTTTATTAGGGGAAATTGTTAGTTTTTAGTTTTAATTCTTTGCCATCAGTTTCAAAAATTATATCACCTAACTTATCGGTCCGTAAAATTTGTGTTTTGATTTTTTCTAAATTTCTTAAAACTCTCAAAGATGGATGACCAAATCTATTTTTACCAACAGAAATAACCGCATAAGTTGGTTTAACATTTTCTAAAAATTCTAAACTGGTAGCATCCCTTGCCCCATGATGAGCGACTTTTAAAAGGTCAGCCTTTAAGTCCAAATTACTTTTAATCAGTTGCTCTTCAACTTTTTTAGTTGCGTCACCAGTCAGAAGAATTTTAACTTGCCCCAAGGTTAATTTAAAAACCATTGAAGCTTCATTATCATTTTTAAAACTTTGACCGCTCAGGTTTTCAAAAGGGAAAAGGATTTCTAATTTCAGACCATCCAATTCTATAAATTTTCCCAGCCAAACAATTTCTTTTTTAATTTTCTTTTCTTCTATTTCTTTCAAAAATTCTAAATAAGTTGAATCCATATCATCAACACCATTATAAAAAACTTGCTCCACTTGATATCTCTTTAAAACCTCAACTAAACCATTTAAATGATCTGGATCGGGATGAGTTAAAATCATGCAATCGATTTTTCGCTCATAAAAAGGCAACTGCTGATCTAATTTATAAATAATACTTTTATCTGGTCCGCCATCAATCAAAATATTTTTCTTCTCCGGCGTTTTGATTAAAATCGCATCGCCCTGGCCAACATCTAAGAAAATGATTTTTAGATTCTTTTCTTGGGTTAAAACTGGTACGGGTTTTATTTCTTGATTCTGGACAAAATAAAAATAACCAAGAAAAACTAAATTTAAAACTAAAAAACTTGCCATCCCAACGATAAGCCACGGAAAAAATTTTTTATTTTTTTCAGATTTTAGCATATCTTTTTCTGACTTGAATGATAAAAAAGATGATCGCCAGGTATAAAAAGATAACGATCAAAAAATGAATTTGACCAAAACTTAAGGAAAAAAGAGGAACCCGTGACAGAAAGGCTAAAATTTTATTCAGGCAAAATAAAATCAGCCAAACTGGAAAAAATAAAATTTTTCCTAACCAGAAAAAAATCAAAGAACTTAAAGCAAAAATAAAACTCAAGGCCATCAAGGTTGGCAAAACAGTCAAAACTAAGAGATTAGCCATCGGCGCACCTAAAGATAAATTTCCCCAATAATATAAAACCAATGGAAAAACAAAAATTTGGGCGCCCAAAGTCGTGGCTAAATATCTTCGTAAATTAACCTTTTTCTTTGGTAGCCATTTAAAAAATTGATAAAAGAAGTTTTCTAAATAGGTTATCCCTAAAATTCCTAAATAGGAAAGTTGAAAACCAAGATCATTTTTCAAAAGTTTTGGATT
>CAYVCK010000061.1:0-3977 GCA_964450195.1 uncultured Gammaproteobacteria bacterium | reverse complement strand
TTTGTCCAATCATTCAAAGTATTCAGGTCAGGATCTGAAATATTTTGATGAAGATAAAAAGGAAAAATATTTCCCACATATTATTGAAACCTCGGCCGGGGTAGATAGAAGCTTTTTAACTTTTTTAGTTAATGCTTATCAAGAAGTAAAAGGCGGTCGGACAAAAACGACAAAAGTGACAAAAGAAATAGAAGTAGTTTTAAAATTAGATAAAAAATTAGCTCCAATCAAAGTAGCAGTTTTGCCTTTAGTTAGAAATAAACCAGAATTAGTCAAAAAAGCCAAAGAAGTTTATCAACTTTTAAAACCCCATTTTGTTTGCCAATATGATGAGTTAGGTTCAATTGGGAGGAGATATCGCCGCTTAGACGAGATTGCGGTCCCATATGCTCTTACTATTGATTTTGAAACATTAAAGCAAAAAGATGTAACAATCCGCGATAGAGATAGCATGAAACAAGAAAGAGTAAAAATAAAGGACTTAATCAAAACCCTAAAAGAAAAATTAAGATGATTCAAAATCGTGCCATTTTGAACCCCGCCCTCTAACGTCTATATTGAAGGATTCAAGAAAGTTAATTTGTTTTGGTAAAATTTTAACCGGCTAGTCCGTATTATAGGACGTAGAGGGCGGGGTGAAATCATTTTTTGGGGTTTTCCACAAATTTTTCAAGGCGACTGTTACCCTTAAAAGAGAGGAAAATGTATAGATTTGACAAGCTTTTATACGTGGTATATAATGAAAATGTATAGTTTTACACAAACAAAGCATGAACTTAAAGTTATTAACAATCAGTCAAGCAGCTAAATTACTGGGAGTCTCCATTCAAACATTGCGGCGCTGGGATGATTCGGGCAGATTATCTCCGGTCAGCCGAAAAGTACCTAAGCATAGGCATTACCTTAAAAGCGATGTTGAAAATTACATCAAGAACAATATAAAAGAATTAGACTTATTTAAGATGGCGCGGAATTGGATTGCGGATGACGCTGGAGTAGAGCCATTTTCAGATTTTTACTGTCCGGATATTTCTGTTTTTCAAGCACGATTAACGAGATTGGAAAACGAATTAGGCAAGATAAAAAGATTGAATAAAATATTTCCTTTAATCTCAGCCATTACCGGCGAAATCGGCAATAATTCCTTTGACCATAATTTAGGCAATTGGCCGGATGTTTTGGGTATATTTTTTGCCTGGGATCTAGATAAAGGGAAAATTATTTTGGCTGATCGAGGACAGGGGATTCTCGCTACTCTAAAAAAAGCTAAGCCCGAATTAACAAATCACCAAGACGCCCTATGGACCGCTTTTACCGAGATAATCTCCGGACGAGCCCCTGAATACAGGGGAAATGGATTAAAATTTGTTAAAGACGTGGTAATCGCGAATAAGATAAGTTTGTTTTTTCAAACAGGCGACGCCCAGCTTAAAATTCAAAAGAACGGTTCCAATATAGACATTCAAAAAACAGCAATTAATTTTCGCGGCTGTTTAGCTTTAATTAAATTCTAAGCATGACTATTTTTTTGAAAAAATTCGGTACCACTTTGAATGGCCGGCAGTTTGGCAGAGAATCTTTTGCCGCTTTTGAGCCGTCCTTAAAGGACATAAGAGGTGATGAAAAAATCGTAGTAGATTTTGAGGGAGTTGTAACCTTTACGCCTTCTTGGGGGGATGAATTTTTGTATCCTTTATTTAAAAGGTTTGGCGAGCGATTAATACTGAAAAATACCGAAAACCCCTCGGTTCAAGCGACATTGAAGTTATTGGGGAAAATTTATGGAAAAGATTTTAATTAATTAAAGTAGATTAAGTTTGTATCTATTTTTTAATTTTTTCAAGGTGACAGTCACCCTTAAAATTCGCACCATAATTCTCATGAGTTACAAAAAAACTACTCTCAAAAATGGTCTGAGGATTATTACTGTTCCCCAGAAAGGCACCCAGGCAATAACTGTTTTAGTTTTGGTGGCAACTGGTTCAAAATATGAAAAAAAAGAAATTTCTGGTATTTCCCACTTTTTAGAGCATATGTTTTTTAAGGGAACAAAGAAAAGACCTTCAACCATAGCCATTGCTGAAACCTTAGATAAAGTAGGAGGAATTTACAATGCCTTTACCGGACAGGAATACACTGGATATTTTGCCAAGGTTGATGCTTCTCATCTGGATTTGGCCTTAGATTGGGTTTCTGATATTTTTTTAAATTCAAAATTAGACCCGAGAGAAATTGAAAAGGAAAAAGGGGTAATTATTGAGGAGATTAATATGAGATTTGACCATCCCACTTCCCATGTTCAGGTTCTCTGGAATAAACTTTTATATGGCGACCAACCAGCCGGTTGGGATATTGCCGGAACTAAAGAAAGTATAACCAAAATTAACCGCCAGAAATTACTTGGCTTTCTAAATAACCAATATGTGGCTTCAAATAGCATTGTCAGCATAGCGGGAAAAATAAAGAACTCTCAGGTAATAGATAAAGTCAAAAAATATTTTCTTAGGATAAAAACTTCTCAATTTCCCAAAAAGCCAAAAGTTTTTGAAAAACAAACAAAACCGGAATGTCTTTTGCATGAAAGAAAAACTGATCAAACCCACCTTTGTTTAGGGGTAAGAACTTTTATCAACCTTTTTCACCGTCAAAGATATAGCCAGGAGATTCTGGGAATAATTCTGGGAGGAATGATGAGTTCCCGACTTTTTATAAAAATAAGAGAAAGATTGGGAATTGCCTATTACATCAGCACAGCAGTTTCTGCTGACGCTGATACCGGTTTTTTGGTTACTCAGGCCGGGGTTGATAATAATAAAGTTGAATTGAGCATCTCAGCTATTTTAAAAGAGTACAAAGAAATTTCGCAAAGGAAAGTTCCCAAAAAAGAACTTCAAAAAGCCAAAGATTGCCTCAAAGGGAAGATGGCCCTAATTTTGGAAACCTCTGATGCCAGAGCCTCTTTTTATGGACTTCAGGAGCTTCTGGAAAAGAAGATTTTAACTCCAGCCAAGATCTATCAGAGGATTGATAAAGTTACCCAAGATGATATTCTAAAAGTGGCTAAAGATATTTTCCAACCTCAAAAGCTAAATTTAGCTCTAATTGGTCCATTTGAAGAGCAAAAAAGATTTAAAAAAATATTACGCGAATTTTAATGCGAATTATATACGAATAAAATTCGTATATTCGTACTGATTCGTAATTCGTAGGATGAATTCTGAAAGAATTCTTGATATTTCCTGGGGGACAATCTTGAAAATTTCTGTTGCTGTTCTTTCCTTTTATATTCTCTACCAAATTAGAGATATTCTGGTCTGGTTTACCATTGCCTTGATGATTTCAATTTTAGTTAATCCGGTGGTTGATTTTTTAAGGAAATTAAAAATCCCCCGAGTATTGGCAGTTATTTTTGTTTATGTGGGAGTTTTTGGAATCTCGTGCCTACTGGTTTATTTAACCATTCCGGTATTTATTTCTGAAATCCAGCAAATTTCTCAAATTCTTCCCCAATATTTTGAAAAAGTTTCGCCTCCCTTGAGAGGGTTGGGAGTTCGAGCATTTGACGATATCGAAACTTTTGTTGATATCCTGGGAGGAGCATTAGATAGAATAGCTGCCAATATCTTAAATATCTTATTTTTAATCTTTGGAGGAATATTTGCCGCAATTTTTATTTTGACCCTGGCTATTTTCCTCTCCATAGAAAGGGGTTGAGAAGAGCCTAATCCTTCTTTTCCCCAAAAAGCACGAGGCTTTTGCCCTCTCTTTGTGGAGAAGGTGCCAGAAGAAAGTTAGTAATTGGTTTCTGACCAGAATAATTGCCTGCCTTTTTGTCGGAGCAGCTTCTTATCTCGCCTTTTTACTTTTCAATACGCGCTACCCCCTTTCCCTGGGGGTGATTTCCGGGACCCTTAATTTCATTCCTTACCTGGGACCAATTATTACGGCAGTCATTCTTTTCATAATCGTCTCTTTGG
>CAYVCK010000060.1:0-3982 GCA_964450195.1 uncultured Gammaproteobacteria bacterium | reverse complement strand
ATTATGCCTTTAAAGTTTTTGAAAATAACACTTTGTAGCTATAATAATCATTACTTCTATTTTTATAATTACCATTACCCCTGTAGTTTGCAAAGGCATAAAAAACTTTTTGGAAATTCTACTACGGGGCATAAAATTATGCTGGCACTAATTCTTTTAAAGATTGATAAGCAATATATTCATTGGCAAGAGCATCCAAAGAAGTATTTTCTATCATATCCGACAATAATTGATGGTCTTTGCAAAAAAGCAATTGTCCATGATTAAATATCTTATTCAAAAAAGAATTTGGTGCAAAATTTAAAACTTTTGTTTCAATAATATCAGAAGGCAGACCAGATTCTTTTGCAATTTCCTGGTTAAGATTTAATTCATAGTCAAAAACCTCCTCTTGTTTTATGTCGTCTTTATAAACACCAATATCAATATCTCTAAAAGATGGCGAGTCTAAAAAAGAACCGAAAACAAAAGCAAAAATAATATCCTTTCTTTCTGAAAGAATTTGTTTAGCCTTTTCTTTAATTTCTTGCCTTTTGTTTTGATCTAAAGATAGATATTCGCTCATATATCCAGAATATCAAAAATATAGGAAAAAAACAAGCAACCCCGCCAGTAAGTTTTACTAGTGAGGTTGCCGAGCTATTTTTTCTAATTTTTTTATAGTTTTTTACCAATATATTCAGCAAATTCGGCTAGCCGACAGGCATAAGCCCATTCGTTGTCATACCAGGCGACCACTTTAACCAGGCTATCTTTGGCCATAGTTAAAGGAGCATCTAAAATGGCGGAAAAGGAATTACCAATATAATCAGAAGAAACCAAAGGAGCGTCTTCTATTCCTAAAATTCCATTTAATTCTTTTTGCTGGGAAGCTTTTTTGAAAATATAATTCACTTCCTCAACTGTTGTCTTTTTCTCAACCTCGCAAATTAAATCCAAAATCGAAACAGTCGGAGTGGGAACTCTCAGGGCTATCCCATCTAATTTTCCCTGGAGCTCGGGAAGAACTCGGCCAATGGCTTTGGCTGCTCCGGTAGTTGTTGGAATAATGTTCAAAGCCGCTGCCCTGGCCCTTCTCAAATCTTTATGAGGTAAATCTAAAATTCTTTGGTCATTGGTATAACTGTGGATAGTAGTCATAAATCCTTTGACAATTTTGAAATTCTCGTTTAAAACTTTAGCTACCGGTGCTAAGCAATTGGTAGTGCAAGAACCCATATCTATTATTTCATCTTTTTCTGGGTCAAATTCTTCTGCATTTACTCCCAAAATATAAGAAGGAATTTTTTCTGGATTATCACTGGGGGCAGAAATTATCACTTTTTTTGCTCCGGCTGTAAGATGTTTTTTTGCTCCTTCATAATCGGTGAATCGACCAGTGCATTCCAAAACAATATCAATTCCTAATTCTTTCCAGGGTAATTTTGCTGGATCAGTTTCAGACAAAACCTGAACCTGTTTGCCATCTTTTGTTCCGTTTAATAAAAGAGCATTTTCCGTAAATTTAACTGGCCGCTGATAAATTCCGTAAAGAGAATCATATTTCAAAAGGTGGGCCAGAGTCTTTGGATCAGTCAAATCATTAATAGCCACCACCTCTAAATTAGGGTGATTATCAATTATTCTTCTAAATGTGGGGCGACCTATCCTACCAAACCCGTTTATTGCTACTTTAATCATAATACATAAATCAAAATGCAAAAATCAAAAATCAAAATGACAAATCAAAATTAAAAAATTTTACATTTTACATTGTCATTTTGCATTTTGCATTTTGAATTTTAAATTTTCTAGTCTTTAATATCTAATAGTTTCTCTATTTTCTCTTTGTCAAACCCCGCTACGATTTCCCCATTTATTTCTATTATCGGTACCTCCATTTTTCCTGATTTTTTTATCATCTCTTCTCTGGCTTTTTCATCTTGGGAAACATCAATTTCCTCAAATTTAATATTATGCTCTTTTAGAAATTCCGTCAAGGTAAGGCAGTAAGGACAGGCAGAGGTGGTAAAGATGCGAACTTTAGGTTTTAACATAAAATAATGACTAAAACGCACGATCGTACGCTTTAGTTATCAAATTGAATTTATAATGGGCAACCTGATAATTCAGCTAATTCTTCGAAAGTTTTGAAGCCTGGATTCTTCTGGCTGTTAAACTCCCAAGTTGGAAAGCCGGTAATGCCAGCTTTTTGGCATTCAGGAGTTAGTTCTCCGGCTTCCGCTTTAGCGCATTCAATATAAGGCAGATATTGAGCGGCCTCACCAAAAAGTTCTTTCTGTTTGTTACACCAGCCACACCAATAAGCGCCGTAAAATTTTGCTCCCTTTCTGCTCAAGCATTTAGCCAGAATTTCTAATTTATCATCTGCCTGCTGGGGAGATAAAAGCCCTGAAATTTTTTCAACTTTTCCTTGATTTATATAAATCAAAGCTCCAGCAATCAAAAAACCAGCAATAACGATAGCTAGAGGTATTAAATTTTTCTTTATTTTTCCGACCATATTTAATAATAGCCAGGTTTTTTAATTTTTGGCAAGTCTCAAAATCTTTGGCATCAAATCAAGTTGTTTTATCTTACCAAACCCTCCTGTTTTACAAACCCGCTCATTAAACTCTTTAATTTTATCTTTTCTATTGCCGAAAATCAAAATTGGTACCGGTTCTGAACAATGCCTTTTAGATAGAGAGCAAGTTGAATGATCAGCCGTCACTATAATCAGAGTGTTTTTCAAATTTACCCCGTTTAGAAATCTCTGATTTCTAACGGGGTTTAAAATCGGTGTTAAATTTCGATCAATTCTTTCAATAAATTCTTTTTTTCCTCTAAAGTTCCCGTCTTCGGCCAAATTATCAGCTGCTTTTATGTGTAAAAATAGAAAATCATATTTTCCTAATGCTTTTTTAGCTGCCAGGAATTTTCCTTTAAGATTGGTCGTTGGTAAGGCATTGGCTCCTTTTACTTTAATCAAATCCATTCCTAAAATTTTCGCAATCCCCTTGTAAAGTCCGCCGCCAGCAATACAGCCAGATTTTAATTTGTATCTCTGATAAAAATTAGGAATTTTTTTAATCTTTCCCGCTCCTCGGATTAAAAGATAATTAGCCGGCAATTTCCCTTGTTTCTCCCTTTTTCTATTTAGGGGATGATTTTTTAAAATCTGGTGAGTTCTTTCTAAAAATTCATTTAAAACCTTTGCCGTAAATTGAGCTTTCGCCAATTCTTGTCTTTTTAAAACGCGATCGCTTATGAGAGGAACAACCTTGGGGATAATTTTTCCTATTTTTTTCGGGTCGCCATCGGAAATTTTTTCTGATAAATCTTTCCCCCGTAAAATCAATACTGCCCGATGACCAACTGATTTTTTTAATAAAAATTTAACACCGCTAATTATTTTTTCGTTTAAAGATTTTATTAAAGATTGAGTTTCGTTTATCCTACCTGCTCTTCGGTCAATAATCTTCAAATTTTTACCAACTGTCGCGAAATTCACTCTCAAGGCAAGATCTCCCTCTTTTAAATTAACTCCAATTCCAGCTGCCTCATATGGTCCCCGGCCCAAATAATAAATCTTAGGATCGTATCCAAATAAAGCCAGATGGCAGGTATCTGATTCGGGAATTTTTTGCCCGGGAAACTGAAAAGGCAAAATTTGACCGCAAATCCCATTTTTTGCCAGCCAATCTAAATTTGGAGTCTGGGCTGCTTCAAGAGGAGTTTTGTTATTCAAAGCCGGAATAGGCTTGTCGCCAAGACCGTCGATAATAACTAAAAGAATCTTCATACTGTTGGGGATTATTTTAAGGTCTTTTTTATTTCCTCTACTACTTCGCGGGGAGTAAAATGAGCTTTGATTAGATATTTAGTCGCACCCGAACGCAATCCCTCCTCAACTTCTTGCTTTTGGCCAAGATTAGAAAGGATAATTATTTTTAAGTCCTTTAAGTTTTGATTTTTCTTTATTTCTTTTAGAACTTCCCAA
>CAYVCK010000059.1:0-4016 GCA_964450195.1 uncultured Gammaproteobacteria bacterium | reverse complement strand
TAGATTCTCTTCATTTGGGCAATTATTTGATTTGCCAAATCTCTTTTATCAATCAAATAATTGTCCCATTTGTTTGATTCTTTTTTCTGTCTTCCGGCGACGAAACCAAGTAATCGTCCACCATCAAGTTTATTAGCGAGTTTTAGTAAATCAGGAGCAGGCACAAACCAGAGATAATCCCATAGATCGCCTTCTTCGGTGTCAAAAAAGCAGAAAATAACTGCTGTTGAATAATTATCCACTACGCCAGACGCTTTTGTTGTGGCAGTAAAAATTTCATCCGGATTATCGCCGAAACGACTTTTGATTTGAATATACATAGTTTTCAAGCTGCCTTTTTCTTTCACAATCAGATCAATCCCTTCGTCATCAGAAATTGGCTTATAGCACGAAAGTGTTGTGTCGCCATAAAGCGTAACGAGTTCTGCTATTCTTGCTTCGGCGATATCACCCTTTTGCTTTGTAGAAACATCTCTTGATATTTTCCAAACCCTTTCTGCTTTTTTGACCTCAATTTTTTCGGGGGCAACGAAAGATTCATTTATTCCGAAAATTGATGGACCAGTTTTAATAAAACGAGATTTCTCTTTTTTGGAATTTATATCAACAATAAGCTGAGCGTTCATAGTCGCTTCAGGTGTTTTGCCCGCAGTTTTAAGCCAGCCGCGATCAAGGGCGATTTTTGTTATGTCCTTACTGTGAAGCGGTTTGCCGACCTCGTTTAAGATTTGATAGGCGATATCCTTAAACGAGTTCATTTTGCTTCTTAAAAATTAGAATATTTTGGTGGATCATACTTGGAATAAAGTCATATAAATAACCGTAAATTTGAAGTTTGTTTGAAACATCATACCAGATCAAATTTGCTTTTGGAGTATAACCAATTTTTTCTATAATATTGGCTAAATCATTAGATAAAAAATGATATTTACCGTTTCTATACATATCACCAATGAAAACAGCCATGTAGCCGTTCTTCTTTAATAGTGGCCAACTTAATGAAAAAATATCTTCCATATCTTGTAGCCATTCATCTTTAGTTTGACTAATTCCATTATCAAACCTTGAAAGGTTGCTTTTTACTTTTTCGATGGCTTCTTGATTTGCTTTTTTAAATTTACCTTTTGAGCGACTAACTTTATCCATATTCCAATATGGGACATCTGTTAAAATAAAATCAAAAGCTTCTTTTTTTTCTCTTTTCAGCAATTCTTTACTATCACCAACTCTTAAATCTTGTGGCTCTAAATTTTCTAATTTACAAACTTTATGGTAAATATCGACCCATTTTTTATTTATTTCAATTCCTACGGCTTTTCTGTCGCATAAACTAGCTCCAAACAAAGTACCCCCAACGCCAGCAAATGGATCTAAAACATTCATCCCTTTTTTTGTAAAAGCTTGAATTAAATCAGCGCACAGTTGCGGGGGTTTCTGTCCACCGTGTTGATTTCTTAACTTATGCTGAAAATTTACGGGATAACTTTTGTTTATTACCGATTTTGACCAATATTGCCATTCCTTACCTGTTAAGTCATTAAGTCGATTTTTGTGGGAATAAAATCCTCTACTTTTTCCGTCTTCGGTAAATAATTCTTTTTTATCATTATTAATTTGCTTCATGTTAAAATTCCGTTAATATCAAACTCGTTGAAAGTTACGCCAATATTATCTCCATTAATGCGTAAGTTATATTCAAAGAATCTTGGTGTTGAGACCCCCAATTCTTTAATTTGGTTTAACGATTCCCTTATTTTTTGTTTAGTTGCGGCATTGATTCTGCTAGATGGTCTTTTGCCTATCAATACCGGCTGAATCGCTTTTAAATTATTGAAGGTGGTTAGTTGAGCGATCCATTTTTGATAATCTATAATCTGTAAAATGTCCTCCTTTTTAATTTGATCTTTTTTAAGTTCAAAAACAGTCGCCTTAAATCTATAATTTGTGCTTCCACCTAACTCTTTTCTGTGCAATAACAAAATATCAACTTTGTTTCCGGAAATGCCATATTGAACCTGATTGCCGCAAAACTCTATTTCATTGAAATCACCAATAATTTCTTCTAGACCATCCAAGCTCGCTCCATTATTTAAGCGCGATAAAATATAAGCCTCAAGCATCGCTTCTAAATCAAAGGCCTCTCCATCTGTTGAGCGGATATCTAATTTTACTTCTTTTGAGGGATCACTATTTCGTACCTGATTGGCGCTATCTATATTTAATGGAAAATTTCTCTCTTTTTGTTTAAAAATCAATCGAGCAATTTTACTGGCTTCTTCTGGTAAAATTGGAGTAATACTCCTTTCTTCCCCAATCCTTTTTATTTTCTTGAAAAGAAGAGTGGACAGAGAACCCTCGTCAGTTTTATCAATGTATGCCTGATTGTCATCTACAAATTTTTTTTCTAAATCTTCATAATGTTCAATCGGTTTAATTGGGATTCTCACATAAAGGATCGGCGGAGTGATAGTTCTCCCATTAACATCTAGAGAGAATCTTGAATAATTTTGATTGGTAGTTGATCCGAATATATAAAAATTTTCCAAGGGATAGCTACCCTGAATTTCATCCTCACTAAAAAACGGCATACCCACAACCTCAAAAACGCCGTAGTAACCCTGCTCTAATTTGTCAAAATTAGCTTCATCCTGCAGTGCAAAAAATTTTCTCTGACCTTTCGTTTGCATGTAAAAATAGACCAAATCTCCGACCTTAATATTCATAAGATCTGCCATTTGGCCAAAAAAAGCAGTATTTAAGTTGCCTGCTCTATTCTCTCGTCTAATTTTTATAATGCCGCAAAAACCCTTTTGAATGTGTAAGGGCATTGTGTCGTCATCAACTACAAACAAATGTGCTTTAGATTTCATATAGTTTTAACTTTGCAATAAAAAACTCTTTCGGTAATGGGTCTTTTTTGGGATTGGCCAGCACCATTACCGAATATTTTATATTGCGTTTTATAAACCTTTAATTCGCCCTTATTTTTGAAAATTCTTTCTATTTCTTCGTCGGGGATGATACCTTCATTATTATAGCTTAAAAAAATATGTTTGCACTTTGCATTATTTATTAAATCTTCAAATGCGTATACAGCATGACCCCGTCTGCTATATCTGCTTTTTAAATGATCACGCTGAAACTTTTTTGTTTTGCCAAATACAGGCGGTTTTTCCCAGCGGATAATATTCTCTAAAAGATGGTAGCTATCAACATATTGGCGATGATTGTATGGCGGATCTAAATATAAAACATCGCATTTGATATTTTTGATAAGTGCGTTTGCGTCAGTATTAAAAACTTCGTTATTACCATCAAAAATAATTACCGGCATTTTTAGTTCAATTTTTTTATAGATATTGCTATCTGCTAAATGCCGACCACTCTTATCGTATGAGCCTTTCCCAATATGTTTTAGATAAGCATCATATTGACCCACAGTATTCGCGATCTTATCAAGTGCAAATAATAGACTAGTTAATAAAACATAATATTCTTGATTTGTAATTTCTTTTGAATTTTTTAATTTTTCAATCCTCGCTCTAATAGCATCAATATATCCTGCATTTTCTATCGTAAAATATGTCCCACCAAAATTTTTATAGCAGTAATTTTTTTGAGGTTTAAGATTATTAAGTTGTTCAATAATCCTTTCTAGCTTTGTAAGCCTTACATTTGATTTAGTGGAGTTCAAAAAAACTTTATTGATAACGAAATTGGAAAAAAGCAAGTCATTTGCAATAACTTTTTTTGCATATTTTCTAAATCTATTAGCGACAACGCCAGTACCAGAAAAAATATCAACAAACACGCCTATTTCCTTGCTAGCGTTTTGAGTAATAACCTTTTCCAAGAAATCAAGAAGCCTGTTTTTCGATCCGAGATACTTTCTATTATTTATATCAAAATGAGATTGTTCTTGGACCATGAATTTATTATATCAAATATCAATGTTGATAAACACATTGATATCCACAGCCCTCAAGATGTATAATTAATTCATGGTTAATATATCT
>CAYVCK010000058.1:3329-4045 GCA_964450195.1 uncultured Gammaproteobacteria bacterium | reverse complement strand
AATCTTAAGACGGTGGAATTTATTGAGATTAAAAATTGAGATTAAAAATGAAAAATTATAAAAAACCCTTAATTGGGATTATTGGTGGAGAAGGGAAAATGGGAAGCTGGTTTAAGAATTTTTTTATTTCTCAGGGCTGGCAAGTTATAATTTCAGATTTAAGGACAGAACTCTCTAATACGGAGTTGGCTAAAAAGGCAGACATTGTTATGGTAAGTGTGCCTATCAGCCAAACAGTGAAAGTGATAGAGGAGATTAGAGATTATGTTAGAAAAGATGCCCTGCTTTGCGATATCACTTCCTTGAAAACAAAACCGGTGGTGGCAATGAAAAAAGCAAAATCAGGGGTTCTGGGAATGCATCCTCTCTTTGGACCCTTGGTCCAGAAATTAGAAGGGCAGAGGATTGTTTTTTGCCGGGTTCGCGATAATCTCTGGGTTAATCTTTTAAAAAATATCTTCATAAAAAATGGGGCTAAAATTTTAGAGATGTCCCCAAAAGAACATGACTTACAAACTTCCATTGTTCAAGCCCTTTTGTTTTTTACAAATTTTGTTTTAGCCAGAACAATTTATTCTCAAAAATCTTTACCCGAGGACTTTTTTTCTACCCCAGCTTTTCGACTGCAAATTCTTCTTTGGGGAAGAATTTTGAGTCAAAACCCGGATCTTCTTTCTGATATTGCCAATAAAAAAAACCGCCGACGAGAACGACGA
>CAYVCK010000058.1:0-3272 GCA_964450195.1 uncultured Gammaproteobacteria bacterium | reverse complement strand
CCCGGATCTTCTTTCTGATATTGAATTCGAAAACCCATTTTTTGGAAAAATTTTGGAAAATTTTCAAAAAGAAGTTAAGAATTTAGCTAAAGATGTTAGCCAAAAGAACTACAAAAATTTTCTAAAAAAGTTCAAGGAGACGGTTAATTACTTTAAAGATTACATTGAAATTGCTCAGGCAAAGTCAGTTGAGGTTCAAAATATGATTGATAGGAGACCCCTAAGAATGGGAGCTTTCGGAGGAAGAAAAATGGGAAGAGGAATAGTTCTTAAAAAAAGAGGACTAAAGATTGGTTTTTTAGGGCCCAAAGCCACCTTTTCCCACGAGATTGCCAAAATATTATTTCCTGATTCAAAATTATTACCTTTTAGTGAAATTAAAGAAATTTTTGAGAAAGTGAATCAAAAAGAGATTGATTTTGGACTCGTCCCAGCAGAAAATACAATTTCCGGTCTTGTCTCAGAGACGATTAATTGCTTGATTGAGTATCCCCTTAAAGTAACTGCTTCTTATAATTTACCAGTTCATCAGTGCTTACTTTCCTGGGGCAAATCTAAAAGTAATCTAAAGACTATTAGGACCCACGTTCAGGCATTCTCTCAATGTCGAGATTGGATTTCAAAGAACTTACCAAAGATTAATTTTCAAAGTAGTTTTAGCACTACTGACCCAATCCTGGAAACCTTAGAAAGTAAAGATAAAGATATTGGATTCATTGCCAACGAAATTGCCGCTAAAGAATATGGGTTAAATATTCTGGCAAGAAATATTGAGGATTCAAAGGACAATTTCACCAAGTTCTATTTAATCTCCCGACGCCTTAATAGAGAAATTATCAGAAAGTTGAAATCAAAAAAGACTTTGATTCTCTTTGCTGTTTATGACCGAGTGGGAGTTTTAAGAGATATTCTTAATGTTTTTGCTGAAAATAATATTAATTTATCTTCCCTGCATTCTATTCCAAGTAGAATAAGGCCCTGGGATTATTTTTTCTTTGTCGAGGCAGACATATCTTTAATTTCGCCAATAATTAAGAAGGTCTTGTCGGGAATTAAAAAATTCTGCCCAATAGTCAAAGTTATTGGAGTAAGTTAAATTTAGCCCTTAATTCTGGTAATAATTACACCATGGTGTAATTATTACCTTTTCAAAAATTTCAAAGATGTTGATTGATACCCACGCCCATCTAAATTTCAATGTCTATAAAGATGATGCCGATGAAGTAATTCGCCGGTCTTTAAATAGCAATATCTGGACTCCAACCCACCCACCACCCGTTAAGGAGAAAACATGGATTATAAATGTTGGGACAAATTACGAAACTTCAAAAAGGCAGTAGAAATTGCTGAGAAATATCCTGAAGGAGTTTTTTCTACCATTGGACTTCATCCAATAAATTAGGACACAGGATTGGTGAAAATAAAAACCGATGAGTTAGAAGGAAAGCATTTTGAGAAAGAGTTTGATTATCAAAAATATGAAAAAGTAGCAAAATCTAAAAAAGTGGTGGCGATTGGCGAAATTGGTTTGGATTACTATTACAAACCAAAAACTAAAAAGAGGCTCGGGCTATTTAAAGAAAAGCAAAAAGGAGTACTTTCCCAACAATTAAATTTAGCTAAAGAATTAAATTTGCCAGTCATTTTTCACTGCCGAATGGCCCATGACGACCTCTTAGAGGTCTTAAAATCAAAAATCAAAAATCAAAAATCAAAAATAAACGGAGTGATGCATGGATTTGTTGGAACGACTGAGCAATTAGAGAAATATTTAGAATTAGGGCTTAATATCGGTTTTAACGGAATAATTTTTAAAAAAATCGAAGGAGTTGATTTTGAAGAAAATATTAGAAATACTCCCTTAGATAAAATTTTAATCGAAACCGATTGTCCTTACTTAATTCCGCCTCAACTCGAAGGAAGAAATGAACCTTTTTATGTCAAATATGTCGCTGAAAAAATTGCCCAAATTAAAAATATAAGTTTTAAAGAAATAGCCAAAATTACTACTGAAAATGCCAAAAATTTATTCAAATTGTAAAATTGCTATTATTGGGGGAACTGGGGTTTATGATCCGAAAATTTTTCGGGAAATTAAAGAAATCAAAATTAAGACCCCTTTTGGAATGCCATCTGCTCCCATTGAAATTGGTCAGTTTTTCGGCAAAAAAATTGCTTTTTTAGCTAGGCATGGGAGAAAACATCAATTTCCTCCACATAAAGTTCCTCAAAAGGCCAATATTTGGGCTTTTAAAAAGTTAGGGATAGAAAGAATTATTGGAGTTTGCTCTGTTGGTTCTTTAAAGAAAAATTTTAGGCCAGGCGATATTGTAATTCCTGATCAATTTATCGATTTTACTAAAAAAAGAGAATATACATTCTATGATCGGGGCGGAGTACACGTTTCTCTGGCTGATCCTTTCTGTTCTCAATTAGGGGAAATATTTTTTAAAGAAGCCCAAAAATTAAAGATTCCAATTCACTCCAAGGGAACTTACCTTTGTATAGAGGGTCCCAGATTTTCCACTCGGGCTGAATCTAAATTTTTCAGAAATTTCGCCGATATAATCGGAATGACTTTGGTTCCCGAAGCGGTTTTAGCCAGAGAATTAGAAATTTGTTACTTGTCTCTGGCAATGATCACTGATTATGATGTCTTTCAGGAAAGGACAGTGGTAGCAGAAGAAGTCATAAAGACAATGAAAGCCAATTTAGAAAAAATCAAAAAATTGTTAGAAACTGCCATTCCAAAAATTAAAGATCAAAGAAGTTGTTCTTGTAGTGAAGCCTTAAAGAATGCCAAAGTTTAAGAAAATAAATTCTTCTAATTGGTATGTGATTACTGGAGGACCTTCGTCTGGAAAAACCACTGTTTTAAATGAATTGGCAAAACTGGGCTACCTTATCTATCCTGAAGCAGCCAGGGTTTTTATCGATGAAGAAATGGCAAAAGGAAAAACGTTGAAAGAGATTAGAGGTAACGAGACAGAGTTTCAAAAACAAGTTTTAAAGATTAAAATAAAAGTAGAAAAAGAAGCCCCGAAGGATAAAATCATATTTTTTGATAGAGCAATCCCTGATAGCATTGCCTATTATCAAATTTGCGGATTAGATTCGAAGGA
Source organism: uncultured Gammaproteobacteria bacterium (assembly GCA_964450195.1). Taxonomy (GTDB): domain Bacteria; phylum Patescibacteriota; class Patescibacteriia; order UBA2591; family CALHIP01; genus CAYVCK01. Next base: position 150 of record CAYVCK010000058.1, on the reverse strand, counting down.
AGTTTTAAAGTTTTGCCAAAGAAAAGTCTACAGAAAAATATTCTTTTTAGAGCAACTTCCCTTTGACCAAGATTATGCTCGAGTCGAAGATAATAATCAACGCGTTCGGTGGCTTGGCCGGTAAGGAGTTGCGCCCGTTTGAGCGTGATT
>CAYVCK010000057.1:0-4244 GCA_964450195.1 uncultured Gammaproteobacteria bacterium | reverse complement strand
CCGTCAATGCCTTTTAGTATATCTTTTTCTGTCATTTTTTATTTACCTTTACTTTCTTCCAGTGCTACTTTTTTATAGTAGTTTCTTCTACTGTCTTTATTTTTTCCTTTAGGGCTTCCTGTAATCTTCCCAGCTCATTTTTAACGCCTGCATAACAAATATTTTTCTCACAAACTTTCCATATAAGTTTGTCTTCATCTTTTTGAGCTTTGAGGATTTCGTAATTACTCAAAAAAATAGTTGGACTTTTACATCCACCATTGGTAAATGAAAGCCCTCCCAAAACAATACCTTTTTCGCCCTGCCTTTGTGCTTCTAATTCTTTACAATATTTACATCCTTGACATAAAATAGTTGTCGCTTCAAATGCAGGTTCTAACGCATAATACAGTTTACTAAATATTTCTCTCACTGCATTTTTGCGTTTCTTCATTTTTGTTGCTAATTCTTGTATTAATTCCTCTGTTGTTTCGAGTTCTTTCATCTTTTTATACCTCCTATTTATTTTTCTTTTGAATTTATTTCTGGTGTTTTTGGTTTCAAACTGTTTGTTTCTTTGTCAAGAAGTAGTTTTACAATATCAAAATTTTCTTTCTTTGCTGCATATATTAAAGCCGTAAAATCGTCATTGTCCTTTGCATGAATATTTGCTCCTTGTTCAAGGAGTAATTTTACAACATCGAGGTTTCCTTTCTTCTCTGCTGCAAGCATTAGAGCCGTAGAACCTCGATCAGTTCTTGCTTCAATATCTGCTCCTTTATCAAGGAGTAGTTTGACGATGTCGTAATGACCTTTCCATGCAGCTTTTATTAGGGCAGTAAATCCCCATATATTCTTTGCATTAACATCTGCCTCTCTGTCAAGAAGTAATTTTGCCATATCAAAGTTTCCTTCCTCTGCTATTATCATTAGGAGAGTAGTATCCCAATCGTCTTTTGTATTAACATCTGCTCCTTGTTCAATAAGCAGTTTGACGACATTGTAGCGTCCTTTCCATAATAAAGTTATTAAATCTAAGTTTTTCATCTTTTTACCTCCTCTTTCTGTCGTTCTCTTATCTCCCCGTTTTCTACGACTAAATCGTGTTCTCTTCCCAAAATCTTTATCGTTTTCTCTAAAAGCTCATTGACAAGCTTATTACTTTTTATTGTCTTTTCTCTCCAATATCTTTTTCTTATCATCTTTTATCACCTCCTTTTTTTATTTTTTCCAATTTTTCATTGAACATTTTTTGAAGAGATAAAAAAGACTTTAACGCTTCAAGCTTTTTCCAAAGCTCAAGAAGTTTTTCTATCTCTAGTCCGTCAATGCCCTTCATTATCTCTTCTTCTGTCATTTTTTATTTACCTTTACTTTCTTCCAGTGCTACTTTTTTATTTCTTTATATACTTTTTACATCTTATATACAGTATAAATAATAAATAAAACTTTGTCAAGTATTTTTTTATGTTAAAAGTAATTTTTTTTGTTTTTATGATAAATACTGCAGTAAGAATTACAAATTCTCTTGCAAATAGGACAGTTATCCTTTGTTTCTTTAAGTAAATTCTTCAGAATGTGGTCAAATTCTCTTGGTTTTCTAAGAGAAAGTTGAGTTTTGTAAATTGGACTAATTGGGTTTATTTTCATTTTTTTAGCATATTTTAGTATATTTTACATGGTTTTTTCAATAATTATTTGACAAGACCCTGTTTTTTGGATATAATTGAGGTATGAAGGGTCAGGAGCTAGTAAGTCAAGAGAAGAACCAGAAGTTGGGGAGTCGGTCAAAGAAGCAAGTAGTAGCAAAGAAAAAATGGAAAAGATTAGATATAAGAGAAGCTTTAAGATTGAGAATTGAAAAGAAACTGAATTATGCGGAGATTGCTAGGGTTCTTAAAACAGGAGAAACTACTGTATATCAGGCTTTAAAGCCATTTCAACCATTTTTTGATAAGCTTGCTTCTGTTCCGGAATATGAAGTAGAGAAACCAAATATTCTTTCTGCTATAGAGTTTCGTCTTGCTCAAGCTCTTGCCAATGAAGATAAAATAAATTCGGCTTCCTTGTCTGGTGTTGCTCATGCTTTTGATAAAATTGCTACTGCCAATCGGTATATTCGGGGACAAGCAGGGACTCCGACTATCAATATAGCTATTAGGACTGACATTACAGGAAATTCTATTGAAACTGTCCAGCAAAGATGTATTGAGTTAGGTATCCCTACTTTGTAATCTCCTTTTTCTCCTTCGTCAATTCCTCAATTGTCTCCGGTTTTTCCATCTTTATCACCTCCTCTTTTCTCAATCTCCTTTTGGATTTCCTTTTGGAGTTCCAAAAGCTCCGTCATATCCCAGTTTTTTATCGTCCTTTTTAAAAGGTCAATAATGTAAGAATTTTCTCCTTTCATTTTCTTACCTCCTTCTTTTGTATCTCTTTTATCTCTCCATTCTCTACGATTAATTCGTGTTCTTTTCCTAAAATCTTTATCATTTTTTCCAAAAGCTCATTGTAAAGACTATCGCTTCTTATCACTCCTTTTTTTCTTCTGTTTGAATATCTTCTTGTTATCATCTCTTATCACCTCCTTCTTTCAAAGTATCTTTTAATCTTATCTATTCTTAAAGTTTTTCATTAAGAATTGATAGATAAGTCCCTTAAACTCTGGCATTATTATCATATTCTCCTCCAATCCTCAAGTAATACTTTAAGTATCACTATCAATCTTTAGGAAACTCAATTCAAAAATCAGTTGTGTTGATAGTTTTCCAAAGCCAATAAGTAAAAAGATAATCCTTCTCACTTATATCCTTAAGAGTTGTTGTTGCTCTAAGCTTCTTTTTTACCGTTTCTTTTGCTTCGTCTGATATGTTTCTACGGTAGTTTATATATAGGGTCTTACGTTTAAATCCTGATTTGTCTGCGTATATCTTCTTGTATTTTTCAGCTATCTCCTTTACTTTATTTAATGCCGTCCCGTCCTTCCAAGAGATACTTATTATCCCCGAGTTTTCACTGACACAGAACTTATCAAGGAAATTCTGATTTAGTTCTTCCTTTAATTTTTTGGTGTGTTCCTTCATTCTTTATCACCTCCTTTTATTAAAGTAATACTTTAAGTATTACTATCTTTATAGAGTATTTAAAACCCCCTCTTTTTCTATTACTTTTTTAATTGCTTTCAGAGCATGCTCTTTATGTTCGGAAAGTCTTTTTGTTGCTTCTTGTATTGCCATTTTTCGTGTCTTACAGTAAGATACAATATTAAGCCCTGTAGTCAATTCTGAGATTGACCACCGGCGGGTATCAAAAGCTCTATGCACAAAGGTTTTTATTCCTTCTTCTATACAAACAAGCTCTCCCTGAACTTTTTCAATATCGGCATTAGTTTTGCCCATCTCAGGAGTTACTCTTATCTTAAATTCTTTCTTTTTCATTTTCTTAACCTCCCTTATTAAAAATCGGTCGCATTAATAGTTTTCCAAAGCTGACTAAAGAAAGCATAGCTGTCTTTACTTGTATCTTTAAAATCTACTGTTGCTATAAGCTTTTCTTTTACCGCTTCTTTTGCTTTGTCTGATATTTCTCTATTGCAATTTACATATCGAATAGTGTATTTAAATCCTAATTCTCCGATATATATCTCCTCATGCTTCTTAGCAACTTTTTCTACCTTATCCAATGCCGTGCCGTCCTTCCAATAGATGCTTATTTCACTTGGTGTATTCCTAAATCGAAACTTATCAGGAAAGTTTTGGCTTAGCTCCTCTTTTAATCTTTTGGTGTGTTCCTTCATTTTTTATCCTCCATTTTATAATATTAATCTGACGCTTAATAAGTCCGAATTGTAAGCTTTAATAACCTTTTTTAAATTATCCAATTCTTTATACATATCTGTTAAGCTCTCCTCTGCTTCTTTTTTCAATGCTTCTGTTTCTTTTCTTTCTTTAGCTTTATTTTGTTTGAATTCTAGATGATATTTTAATTGTGATAATTCTATTATCTGGATTTCCAGCTCATGAAAATTATTTAAAGCTTCTTTCAATTCTTTTCTATTCATTTTTTTATCTCCCTTTTCAAAGCCTGCTTATGCAAGCTTTTTTAATCTCTTTCTTTTCCTTTTTCAAAAAATTAAGCATTTTTCTAAGGATATTGTACCATTCTGTATTATCTTCTGAAATACCTCTTATAGAACTATTGTTTATAGTTTCTAAATGGTACTCAATTCTACCGTTTTCAAAGAAAAGGAAATAATCGACTTCTCT
>CAYVCK010000056.1:0-4276 GCA_964450195.1 uncultured Gammaproteobacteria bacterium | reverse complement strand
GGAGCAATTAAAAAATTATTAAAACATTTCGAAGATGAAAAGGTTGGAGCAGTTAGTGGTCATCCTGTTCCAATCAACTCAAGAAAAAATATTTTTGGCTATTGGTCTCATTTTTTAACAAAGGCAGCTGACTTTGTCAGAAAGAAAAAAAACAGGAGAGGGGAGTATCTTGTCTGTTCTGGCTATCTTTATGCTATTCGCAGAGAGGTTATTTGTAATTCGGAAGAAAAGGCAGATATTTTAAAAATTCCAGCTGAGACTTTTGTTGAAGACTCAATCATTTCAGAGGAGATATGGCAAAAAGGCTATAAAATTATCTATGAGTCAGAAGCAAGAGTCTATGTCAGGTATCCAGATAATTTTAAGGATTGGCTAAAACAGAAAGTCAGGACAACAGGAGGCTACATCCAGCGACTAGAGATTAAAAATCAAAACAGCCCAAGAACTAAAAATAAGATGCGAAGTTTTTTTGGAGAGGTAGCTGAAGGTCTGAAATTATTTTTTATTTATCCGAAAACTCTCAAAGAATTCTGGTGGACAATTTTACTCTATCTTGCTCGTTTATATCTCTGGTTAATGATCTTCTGGCAGATCAAAATTCTTAAAAAACCATTCTCAGAAGTCTGGCAAAGGATTGAAAGCACTAAATAATCTGTGGATAACTCTTTTGATAATCGTTTTTTTTGCTATAATTAAAATTGGTGATCCGCGCACTGAATTTTACCAGACAGTTGGTAGGCAGTTCACTCCGCCCAATAAAGGATGTGGCTATTCGCCACACGCGGACTGCGGGAGTTAAATAAAATAAAGACCTAATATGAAGTTAATTAAAATTTCGACAAGCAAAATTAGTGCGGGATGCGCATAATTGTAACGAAATTTTATTCATCGCTTCGTGACTCCCGCCTGCCTACGCCTTGAGCCGACGTCATCAAATAAATTTAATCTATCGTAACAAGCTAAAGAATATCTCTAAATAAACGGCTTAGGCGATTGGCGGGCAGGCTAAAATTTCGACAATTATGGCAAAGGTCGAGGTGCGAAATCACCTAAAACTAATTAAAAAATAAAAATTAAGTCTAAAAATATGAAAATGAAGAAAATTTTTCTATTTTCGGTATTATCTTTACTTTTAGTAACACCGCTTTTAGCTAGTGCCCAAGGAGCAACTCCTAAAATTAGAATGATCTCACCGAGTTCAGGACCAGTAGGCACTGTGGTAACCATCAACGGAGAAAATTTTCTACCTAATTGTTTAGGAGATCCCGGAGTACACTATTGTAAAATGCGAGTCTGTTTTGGCAGAGATGAAAGTTCAGCCTGTGTAGCAAGTGAAACAAATAACCCAAACTCTTTATTAGAATGGAGCAACACTCAAATTAAAGCAAAAGTTCCAACCGGCGCAATCACTGGGCCAGTATATCTAACTTATCATTCTACCTCTGCTATTGGCGTAATGCCACCGGCTTATTATGATTATCATTTAATGTATTATAAAACCAGTGGTCCAAGTTTTACTCCATACATCGAGAAATGGGAAATTAGCTATGAATCAGATCGATCTGATGGGCCTTCTTCCTTCCAATCTTACCAAGATAAGTTATATCTTGCTGGATTTTATCCCTCGGCAGAAAGGAGCCAAGGAGTTGTTTGGGTTTTTGACGGCAGCAACTGGTACCAAATTTATAGTATGTGGAACGAGATTTTCCATAGCTTAGAAGTTTCTGAAAATAAATTATTTCTTGGTGGAGGATTTGAAAATGTTCCAGCTCCAGGGGGCAAGATTTATGTATTTGATGGAATTCTTTGGGAAGATGATTATTCTTATCAAGGCAGTATAGGAGCAGTAGTCAAACTGATTGTCTATAAAAATCAACTTTACGCCTTTGCTCTCAATTATAATGAAGGAAATGATGCTTTGTTGATAAGACAAGGCCCCAGAAATTGGCAAATTAAAAAGGAATTATCTCGCGCTAATGATTATAAAGCAATTGTCTTTAATGATAAACTCTTCTTTACCCCCGGTGGAAGCATTATTTACATCTATGATGGAATACAAGTTCGGGAAAGTCAAATACCTTCACTAGGAACAATAATGAGCTTTAGTATTTATCAAAATAAACTTTATGGAGTGACTTCGGAAGGACGAGTGTATGAGTATAATGAAGAAAATAATAGTTGGGGATTAAAATTGACTTTAGGAGCGAATCACTTAATTCATGATGCTATAGTATTTAATGATAAGATGTATATTGGAGGAAGAAAAGATATCAATCTTGGACCGGCTATTGTTTATGTTTGGGATGGTAGCAACATTCAAGAATCATTTACTAGCGACAAAGATATATTCTTTAGTAAATTCGGTGTCCATAGAAATAATCTTTATGTTGCAACAAATAATGTGAATGGAAAAATGAGAATTTATATGTTAATGAGGTTACCAATATCTGAAACAATAGTCAGACCAGAAGAAGTAATCAAAAAGATAGAAATCGTTAAGCCAGAGATTGTTGCCGAACTTGGTCTGGTTAGAGAAAAAGGTAAAGCCGGTGTTTACGCCATTGATGAAGAAAATAAAGAAAAAATGCCAATTGTTGATCGATCAATTTTTGAAGCATATAATCTCGATTGGAAGAAAGTAAAAGAAGTAGGGAAAGAAAAATTAGAAGTTTATGAGATGACAAAACCAGTCGGATTGCCAGAAAATACCTTAGTCAAAACTCCTGATAAACCAACAGTTTATGTAATTAAAGAAGGAGAATTGCGGCCAATTGCTTCACCTTCGGTCTTCAAAAGAGAAGGTTACAAATGGAAAGATATAAAAGTTGTACCAGAAAGAGTCATTGATCTCCATTTTATCAGTGAGGTTTTGAAGTAAATCCTGATTTTAATTTAAAAAGCAGTTTGGAGGGAATTGCTTTTTATTTGCCTATTTTTTTATTTTTTAGTAAAATGACAATATGGTACGCGTTCGTTTTGCCCCATCACCAACTGGCTTCTTGCACATTGGCAGTTTAAGGACAGCCTTATATAATTTTTTATTGGCTCGAAAAAATAAAGGTAAATTTATTTTAAGGATTGAAGATACTGACATCAAAAGAGAAGTGCCTGGGGCGATTGAAAATTTACTTAAAATCCTGAAGGCAGTAGGATTAAATTGGAACGAAGGACCGTTTTTGCTTAAAAGGCAAAAAAATTTCCAATTTCCAATTTCTAATTTCCAATTTAAGGGTAAATATGGGCCTTATTTTCAATCACAAAGATTACATCTCTATCAAAATTTAGCTCAGAAATTAGTTGACCACGATCAGGCTTATTATTGTTTTTGTTCGGAAAAAGATTTGGTCAAAATGCGAGATGAACAGATTGCTAAAAAGATGCCACCGATGTATGATGAAAAATGTCGAAAATTAGGTAAAAAAGAAATAACCCTTCGACTTCGCTCAGGGCAACCTTACGTGGTAAGGTTGAAGGTGCCAGAGCAGGGGATTATTAAATTTCATGATCTAATTCGTGGCGAAATAGAATTCGATTTGAAAAACATTGATGACCAAGTTTTGCTCAAATCAGACGGTTACCCGACTTATCATTTAGCCGTGGTGATTGACGACCATTTGATGAAAATTACCCATATCATTCGAGGCGAAGAATGGTTGCCGAGTGTGCCAAAACATCTTTTAATCTACCAGGCTTTTGGTTGGTCTTTACCGCAATTTGCTCATTTACCTCTCTTACTTAATCCGGATCGCTCAAAATTATCCAAACGGCAGGGCGATGTAGCGGTAGAAGATTATTTGGCTAAAGGATATTTATCAGAAGCGATTTTAAATTTTGTCGCCTTTTTAGGTTGGAATCCTGGAACCGATCAAGAAATTTTCTCCTTGAAGCAATTGATCAAGAAATTCTCATTAAAAAGAATTCAGAAAGCTGGTGCAATTTTTAACCGAGAAAAATTAGATTGGCTGAATGGATACTATATTAGGAAGATGAAGGTCGATGAGTTAACTAAAAAGTGTCTACCATACCTAATTCAAGCAGGTTTAATAGAAAAAAATAAAAAACCAGAGCACTTAATAAAATTAAGTGCTCGGCCGAGCACAAAAAATTTGTGCTCTGGTTCCAAATTCAAAATTCAAAAAACGGGCGCGGTAATTAGTTTTAACTGGCTTAAGAAAATTGTTGCTTTAGAACAAGAAAGAATGAAAAAAATATCAGATTTAGCGGAATTGGCGGATTTCTTTTTCCAGGATCAGTTGGCCTATGATCCACAAATTTT
>CAYVCK010000055.1:0-4643 GCA_964450195.1 uncultured Gammaproteobacteria bacterium | reverse complement strand
AAACCGGTCGGCACATATTTGAGGAGCAGCCGATTGCCAATTTATGTCTCAATTTTTGTTTTAGAACTTAAAATTTTGTCTCCAATTTTTAAATCCTGGGGGGCAATAATATAACGCCGCTCGCCATCTTGATAACAAAGTAAAGCTAACCAAGCCGTTCGATTGGGGTCATATTCTAAGGCTTCAACACGAGCTGGGATATCATATTTATCCTGTTTAAAATCAATCAGCCGATAAAGTTTTTTCACTCCCGCTCCTCGATGCCGGACCGTAATTTGGCCAGCCGACCGGCCAGCTTTTTCTTTTAAATATTTAGTCAATTGTTTTTCTGGCTCTTTTTTGCCAACCTGAACAGCCATAGTTTTGCTTACCCCTCGACGACCAGGAGATGTTGGTTTATAGATTTTTAAAGCCATACTAAAATAAAATTTCTAATTTCTAATTTAAAACAATCATTTAAGTTTAAAATTTTCTTAAAATTAATTATGCGCTCAGGCCTAAGTCAATTTTTTCGCCCCTTTTTAAAGTGATGATTGCTTTAACACTTCTTTTTGTCTGGCCTTGACTTTTGCCATAGCGAACTTCTTTGCCCTTAACTTTGATAATATTTATTTTAATTGGCCAAACATTATATAATTCTTTAATTGCCTTTTTTATTTCAATTTTATTAACACCTGGCGCAACCTCGAAAACATACTGACCTAAGGCAGAAAGCTGGGTAGCTTTTTCAGTGATTACTGGTTTAATTAAAACCCGCGAAGCAATTTTTGTTGGCCCAGCCAGCAACGGCGCCTTTAGTATCGGTTGGGCCTCTTCTTTTTTCTCTTCTCTTGCTTTTTCTTGAACTTTTTCTTGAATCTTTTTGGTCTTTTTCTTAAACAATGCCATAGTTATTTGACTTTACCAACAAATTTACAAATTTGTATATTTGGATAGATTCGTACATTCATTGGTCTATTATTTTTGAAACTTTTTTTCTAATTCTTTTAACGTCTCCTTAGTTATCAACAAATATTCATTTTTTAATAAGTCTATAAGATTTAAACTCTCAATTGAAGATGTCTTAAAATTGGCCATATTTCTGGCGGCCTTAATCATCGACAATTCTTTCTTTTGATAAAGGAAAATGGTTTTTTTATTTTTAATTGGCAACTGATCAACAACTTTTTTAAATTCTTTAGTTTTGATGGCTGATAACTTAATTCCACCCAAAACAATTATTTTTTTATTCAAAACTTTATCAGAGAGAGCCATTTTTAAGGCCAGTTTTTTAACTTTTTTATTAATCTTTTTCTTGTAAACTCTTTCTTTTCGCGGACCAAAAGTAATACCGCCACCTCGCCAAAGTGGTGAGCGAATCGAACCAGCCCTCGCCCGACCCGTCCCCTTTTGTCGCCAAGGTTTTTTACCGCCACCGCGCACCTCGCCCCGCGTTTTCGTATGGGCCAAAGGTTTTCTTAAATTTGCTCGCATGGCGTTCACGACTTGGTGAATTAATTCGGGCTTTGGTTTAACACCAAAAATTTCAGAAGAAACTCTAGTTGCCCCAATTTTTTCACCGGATTGGTTGTAGACGTCTACATTCATTTGTGATCATTTTATTAATATGAAAAGGAGGACTTATGCCACATTATATAATAATAGGATGGATTCTGGGGGCTGTCCTGATGGTAAGCGGATTTATATGGTATAGTATTCTCGATTTTCGCAAAAAGCTAGGCAATAAAAAACATAATGAGATGATAAAAATAGCTCTATTTACCGCCCAAGTGGGGTGTATAGTTTGTTTGTTTTCTCTTTTCTGGCATACCATATCAGTACCGCCCACCATTGAAGTAAAAGAACCCCTAGGGTGGATAGTAACAGTGTTATTGGCCACCTTTTTTATTTTATAAAATGTGTAATTACTTTATTTTTCAAACAGCTTGAATTTCTAATAAAGAATTTCTTGCTCCCGGCACAGCGCCTTTCACTATTAACAAATTCTTTTCTGAATCAACCTCAATAATTTCTAAATTTTTAACGGTCACTCTCTCACCACCCATTCGACCGGCCATTTTTTTCCCTTTTAAAACTCTTTGTGGCGCGGTTGCTCCAATAGAACCAGCATGGCGCGCATCATGTTTGGTCCCATGAGTGGCTGGCATACCCTTAAAACCATGTCTTTTAATCACCCCAGCAAATCCTTTACCCTTAGAAATGCCAGAAACAGCTACTTTCTCTCCGGGTTTAAAAATTGAAACATCAATTTTATCTCCTGTGTTGTAAGTTGGCTGTTGGGTGTTGGGAGTTGATTTCATTCTAAATTCTCTTAAATATCGAAATTCTTTTCCCTTCTCTGTTTTTTTTACTTTCTTCGGTTTTTTCTTTTCAAAACCAATTTGAATTGCCTCATAACCATCAGCTTCCTTCTTTTTTATTTGCATAACAAAACATGGACCAGCTTCTAAAATAGTCACTGGCACTACTTTATCATCTTTGAAAATCTGTGACATTTTAATTTTTTTACCAAGAATAAACTTCATACCAAAATTATTTAAATTTCTTGAGCCTGAAGGGCTCGAACTTTTTGACAAAATCGTTAAAACAAAAACTGGCTTTTGGGCCAGACTTAAAACCCTAAAAGTTTATTACTTTATAATAAATCTGGCGTTTAAAAAAGCGAATACCTCAAATCTTAACTACTCTTAAGCCAACACTTTTCGTCTCAACCGACGAAGTTGTTAGCAAGCGAGAAGTTAAAGCTTTTTAATAAATTATAATGTTTTAATCTCTACATCCACGCCTGAGGGTAGATTAAGAATAGTTAGAATTTCAATTGTCTTCGGCCCGGGATTAATAATATCCACCAATCTCTTGTGAATTCTCGTTTCGTACTGATCACGAGAATTCTTATGGACAAAAGTAGAACGAAGGACAGTATAGATTTTTTTTTCTGTTGGCAAAGGTACGGGACCAATAAATTTTGCTCCGGAACGCTGAATGGCTTCAATAATTGATTTTACGGCCACATCAATAATGCGATGATCGTAAGATTTTATTTTAATACGAAGCCGCGGCTGATATTCAGCCTCTTTCTGCTTTTTAGTTTGATCTGATCGAACTGTCTTTTTGGTTTTATCTTTAGACATGGAAAAGAACTATCAAAAATCGTAAAAAATCATCTCAATTCTTCGTGGTGTTCGGATCTGTTCGGCCTTCGCCGACCGAAATCGGTTATGGCCGAGGCGGGTCGGATTACCTAGATAATGTTAACAAAATTATTTACTTTATAGTTTTAGAAACTACGCCAGCGCCAACTGTTTTGCCGCCTTCTCGAATGGCAAATCTTTGCTGCTCCCCTAAAGCAATAGGGTAAATAAGTTTAATCTTGAAATTGAGAGTATCGCCAGGCATAGCCATCTCTACTCCTTCTGGTAGAGTTACATCACCGGTGACATCGGTCGTTCGGATATAAAATTGCGGCTTATAACCAGAGAAAAATGGTGTATGCCGACCACCTTCTTCTTTAGAAAGAATATAGACTTTGGCTTCAAATTCAGTATGAGGAGTAACTGTGCCTGGCATAGCAATAACCTGACCTCGTTCAACCTCCTCTTTTTTAACCCCTCTTAAGAGGATGCCGGCATTATCACCGGCCCGGCCCTCATCTAAGGTTTTCCTAAACATTTCAATACCAGTGACAACTGCTTTTTGTGTTGGCCTCAAACCAACAATCTCAACCTCTTCGTTCAGTTTAATAATACCTCGTTCAATTCGGCCAGTCACCACTGTACCCCGACCTTCAATGGAAAAAATATCCTCAATCGGCATTAAAAAGGGTTTATCAATTTCTCTCTTCGGTTCTGGAAAATATGAATCAATAGTATCCACTAATTTAATAATTGGACCACACCATTGACATTCAGTTTTCCCGCAGCCGCATTCTAAGGCTTTCGTGGCTGAACCTTGAATAATCGGAATTTCATCCCCCGGAAAGTCGTACCGCTTTAAAAGATCTCTCAACTCCTCCTGAACTAAATCAATCAATTCTTTATCCTCAACTAAATCAATCTTATTTAAAAAGACGACAATCGCTGGCACGCCAACCTGACGAGCAAGCAAAATATGTTCTCGCATTGGCCCGTCAGATGCCGAAACAACCAAAATTGCTCCATCCATTTGAGCGGCGCCAGTAATCATATTTTTAACATAATCAGCATGACCAGGACAATCAATATGGGCGTAGTGGCGCTTTGGCGATTCATATTCAACATGAGCAATATTAATTGTAATGCCACGTTCTCTTTCCTCAGGTGCATTGTCAATTTGCTCAATTCCTTTATCTTCGGCTTTAAGACCAGCCGCTCGTAAACACTTTAAAATAGCCGCTGTTAAGACTGTCTTACCGTGGTCAACATGACCAATAGTGCCGATATTTAAATGTGGTTTTTTTCTTTCAAATTTTGCCTTTTCCGCCATAGTAATCCTCTTTTAAGCACTAACTTATTTTAGTGCTTAGATTAAAAAAATATTATAAATTTGAATTTAGAATTTTAGTATATCATTAACTTAAAAAATAGCAAGTTCGTTTTAATTATTATACCAATGATGCGTAATTCGTTAAGTTAAGATGCTCTTTAAATTTAAGGGGTTTCGACCGG
>CAYVCK010000054.1:0-4899 GCA_964450195.1 uncultured Gammaproteobacteria bacterium | reverse complement strand
ATTTTACTAGATTTCGGGAATTTGTGAGTGTTCCCTATGTATCTCATCTTGCGCAGTCTTATTTTTTTGGATATAATTTAGACATGATGAATCAAGAAGAAGTCCTGAAAGATTTAAATCCAGAGCAAAAAGAGGCGGTCACTTATGGTAACGGCCCGCTTTTAGTTATTGCTGGCGCGGGCACAGGGAAGACAACAGTTATTACTCGTCGCTTGGCCTGGTTGATTATCTCCGGTCAAGTTAAACCGGATGAAGTTTTGGCGGTGACTTTTACCGAAAAGGCGGCCAAAGAAATGGAAGAACGAGTCGATAAATTATTACCTTATGGCTATGTTGATTTATGGATTTCTACTTTTCATTCTTTTGGCGAAAGAATTCTTCACGACCAGGCGATTGATTTAGGCCTGCCAATTAATTTTAAATTACTCAATCAAGCTCAACAAGCCATGCTCATCCGCCAAAATTTTTCGCGTTTTGATCTCGATTATTATCGGCCGAGAGGCAATCCGACGCGATTCATTCGCGAATTGGTCAAACATTTTAGTCGGGCTAAAGATGAATTAATTTCGCCAGAAGAATATCTGCGTTATGCGGAAGATTTGAAATTGAATAAAGATTCCGGTTTAAGTGATGAACTTTTAGACCAGGAAGTTTTAAGAATTAAAGAGGTGGCTAATGCTTATCATACTTATCAACAACTACTTCTAGAAAACAACGCCTTAGATTTTGGTGATTTAATTAGTTATACGATCAAACTTTTTCAAGAGCGACCAGTGATTTTAAAACGCTATCAAGACAAATTTAAATACATTTTGGTTGATGAATTTCAGGATACTAACTGGGCACAATACGAACTTTTAAGAATTTTAGGTGGCGAAAGAAAAAATTTGACCGTGGTGGCTGATGACAAACAGGCGATTTATCGTTTCCGCGGCGCAGCTTATAATAATGTCTTACGTTTTAAAGAAGATTATCCTGAGGCAAAAATTATTTTTTTAAGCCTTAATTATCGAAGTTTTCAGGAGATTTTAGATTTAGCTTATAAATTCATTCAATTAAATTTTCAGGAAGATGCGAGCGTTCAATCTACTTTTCGCCATTTTTTAAGTAAAGGTCTGATAGCAACCAGAAACAGGGGGGCGCAAATCGAACATCTTCATCTTAAAACCCAAGAAGAAGAGGCGCGCGGTGTAATCAAGAAGATTTTAGAAATAAAAGAAAAAGATAAGAGCGCTTGGTGGAGCGATTTTGCTATTTTAGTGCGGGCTAATGATCAAGCGGAGATTTTTACCCAGGCCCTGCGTTGGCAAGATTTGCCTCATCAATTTTTAGCCAGCACTGGTCTTTATACTAAAGCAGTGATTTTGGACATCTTGGCCTATTTAAAACTTCTTGATAATTATCATGAGAGCCCGGCTCTTTATCGCATTCTCACTTCACCGATTTTTAGTTTAAAACTTAAAAACGAGGATTTAATCAATTTAACTTATTGGTCTAATCGGAAAAACCAGTCTTTATATGAAACCCTGGAAAAAGCCGCGACTATTCCAGGTTTTTCGAAAGATGGACTAATTGAGGTGCAAAAATTTCTTAATCTTATTCAAAAGCACACCCAACTTAGCCGCTCGCAAAATGTTGGCCGGGTAATTTTTTCCTTTTTAGAAGATAGCGGTTATTTAAATTTATTGTCTGGTCGGGCTGAAAAGGGTAGTCGTGAGGCCATAGAAAATATCACTTGGTTGAATCAATTTTTTAAGAAAATCGAAGAATTTGAAATGGCTAATCAAGATAAAACAGTTAAAAATTTTAATTTGAATATTGAAACCGCTATTGAGGCTGGTGATGAAGGAACAATGCAACTTGATTTAGAAGAAGGACCTGAGGCTGTAAAAATTATGACTGTTCACGGAGCTAAGGGTTTGGAGTTTAAATATGTTTTTATTATCAATTTAGTTGATCGGCGTTTTCCAACCATTGAACGCCGGGAAACAATAGAATTGCCCCGGGTCTTGATTAAAGAAGTGATTCCAGCTGGTGATGTTCATCTTCAGGAAGAGCGGCGGCTCTTTTATGTAGCAATGACCAGAGCGAAAGATGGACTCTTGTTTACTTCTGCTGAGGACTATGGCGGTATGCGTAAGAAAAAGCTTTCGCGTTTTCTTTACGAATTAGGTTTAGTCAAAGAAGAACCAAAACTCTTGTCCGAAACAAGAAAAATCAAAACACCTATTATTCCAATAGAAACAAGAGGTTTTTCAATCCAGCCAACCCTACCAGCCAAATTTAGTTTTAGTCAGTTCAGGGCTTATGAAGTTTGTCCATTACAGTATAAATTTGCCTTTCTTTTGAAAGTCCCGGTGCGCGGTAAGCACACTTTTAGCTATGGTCAAAGCCTCCATAATACCTTGTATAAATTTTTCCAAGGGGTTTTAGAAAAGAATAAAGCAACCCAAGGTCAATTAATCGGTAGTCAGCAAAAAGCGGTATCCGGGATAAAAATCAGTCTTTCTTTTGATGAACTCTTAGATCTTTATGAGGCCTGTTGGATTGATGATTGGTATTTAAACAGACAACATTTAGAAGAATATAAAAAATTGGGTAAAAAAAGCTTAAAGAGATTTTATGAGGAAGTAACCAAAAATCCACCGCGGCCAAAATATTTAGAATTGGACTTTAATTTTAAATTTAAAGACTACACCATTAAGGGCAAAATGGATCGGGTTGACGATTTGGGCAACGGCCTTCTGGAAATTATTGATTATAAAACTGGCGAATCTCCGTCACTCAACAATAAGGGAAAAAAAATTGTGCTGTCATTAGAAGACAAAGAGCAACTTTTGATCTATCAGTTGGCTGGTCAAGCTATTTTTCGGGAGAAAGTAGAGCGTTTGACTTATTATTATTTAGATGGGGGAACAAAGATTTCCTTTTTAGGTCGGCCTAATGAGCTAAAAATGATGGAAGAAAAAATTATTAAAACTATTGAAGAAATTAAAATTAGTTCCTTTCCGCCCAAACCAAGCCGAATGTGTCAACATTGCGATTTTAGAGGTATTTGTGAATATAGGCAGATATAACAAAATTTCTAATTTCCAATATAACCCTTGATAAAAAATAGTTTCTTATTAAAGTAATATAAATACATATGACTCTCAAAAAGTATCTAAATTTAATGCTTATTTGGACGATTATTGCCTGGCTTTGTTGGTTAGCCGCTATGTTTTTTATTAATCCACAGAAAACTGGGTTTTTTGGGTTTTTAGTTTTTTATTTAGCTTTATTTTTAGCTGTGGCTGGTACTGTTTCAATTCTCACCCTTCTTATTGCTGCCAGACGAAAAAAAATACCGATTTTTGTCGCGGTTAGTCGCTCATTTTGGAAAGGAGCGTGGTTTGCCGTTTTAGTTGTTGTACTTTTGCTTTTGCGTGGTCTGAAACTTTTACAACTCTGGAATCTAATTGTTTTTATTCTTCTTTGGATTGTCGTGGCGATTTTGATCGGTTTAAGATGGAAGCGGCAAGTTTATTTACCTAAAGAAGCACCAAAACCATAATTAAAATGACCAGTTGCCTGGCCATTGGTTTAATCTTCAAGTCTTTTGAAATTTAAGAATAGGAAGGTCGTCATCGAATGGAATTACTACGGACCGGTTTGTGGATAATTTTGCTAAAATATAATCTGACCCGATTTCAGTAATTTCTTCTACCACCAAATCGCTAACCGCAACATTCTTAACCTTTCCACCTTCTAATTGATGCCGTATTTTTTTCAAGAATTTTTGTCAAGTTATGAAAGAAAGAATAAAACAAATTAAAAACGAAGCTCTTGAGGCCATAAAATTAGCCACTGATCTAGCTTCTCTTGAAAATACAGAAAGAAAATATTTAGGTCGCAAGGGCTTATTGCGTGAGATTCTGCGACAGATTACAGGTTTGTCAGAAACAGAAAGGCCAAGAATCGGTCAATTGATTAACGAAACAAGAGGAGAAATAGAAAGAGCAATTCAAGAAAAGAAGTCTAAGGTTTATAGTTTAAAGTTTATGGTTGAGAATTTTTTTGATTTAACACTTCCTGGTCAAAAAATTTTTCTCGGTCATTTACACCCTTCAACTCAGTTAAAAAATGAAGTAGCGGAAATTTTTCAATCAATGGGTTTTGAAATTTTAGAAGGGCCGGAGGTTGATGATGAATGGTATAATTTTGAGGCCTTAAATATTCCAGCTGAGCATCCGGCCAGGGATATGTGGGACACCTTTTACTTGAAGTCGCGGATAAATGCGGATCAGGACGCGGATAAACGCGGACATATCAGCGCTAATCAGCATAGTAATCCGCCAGAATCCGTACGAAATATCAGCCTGAATCCGCGTGATAATCAGCGTGAATCAGCGTTACTATTGCGGACGCATACTTCAACGATGCAAGTGAGAGTGATGGAAAAAAGAAAACCGCCACTTAAAATTTGCGTTATCGGTAAATGTTTTCGGCATGAGGCAACTGATGCTACTCACGAACATACTCTTTATCATATTGAAGGTTTTGCTGTTGATGAAAAAATCACTTTGGCTAACTTAATTTATACTTTAAAAAGTTTTCTTAACGCTTTGTATAAGAAAGAAGTTAAAACAAGGATTCGGCCTGGTTATTTTCCTTTTGTTGAGCCAGGTTTAGAAATTGATATGGAATGTGAAGTTTGCAGTGGAAAAGGTTGTCCTGTTTGTAAAAACACCGGGTGGTTAGAAGTAGTTCCGGGCGGTATGATTCATCCTAAAGTTTTTGAATCAGCCGGCTATCCAAAAGACAAATATACTGGCTTTGCTTTTGGCGCGGGCTTAGACCGTTTGGTAATGATGCGACATAAGATTGACGATATTAGATGGCTTCACAGTGGTGACCTTC
>CAYVCK010000053.1:0-5038 GCA_964450195.1 uncultured Gammaproteobacteria bacterium | reverse complement strand
TATCGTTTCTGCGCCCGGAAAAACCCCGATTCCCCGCTTAGTTATCTACAAAAATACAAAAATCGATATCTCTTGTTCCAAATCCTTTACATTAACCATAAATATTATTATTTGTGAAGACTAATTCTATTCTACCACATCTTTTAGCAAGTTAAAGGACTACTCCAAAATTTGGGGTTCAGGTCTACTTCGCTACTTATATTTATATTGTATGTCAAAAATAGATCTTTCAGGCATTGATTTAATTATTTTAGATTTTGATGGTCCGATTAATAATTTAATGCAAGGGAAAATTGCGGCGACCAAGACACTCTGCCAATTATTAAAAATAAAACTTTCACAAAAAGCACTAACAAGGATAATAAATTATATTGATCAAATCTGGGAATTAAAAAGAATTACTGATTATCAAAGAGTTCTAAAATATGTTTTAAAACAATTAAAAGAGCAAGGCTTAATAGAAATGAATCGGGGCCAGGCAGATTATTTCATTAAAAATTTTTCATTTTTTTTAATTACGAAACAGTCTTGTAATACAGATCTTATTAAAATTATTCAAAAAATAAAAAAACAACATAGTAAAATTAAAATTTGTATATACTCTCGTCAAACAAAAACAGATATACAAATTTTTTTAAAAAAATTCCGCATTGATATTAGTTTATTCGATGGAATTTATAGCCGGGGAGATTTTGATGAGCCGAAACCGTCA
The DNA here is from genome assembly GCA_964450195.1 of uncultured Gammaproteobacteria bacterium. Classification (GTDB taxonomy): domain Bacteria; phylum Patescibacteriota; class Patescibacteriia; order UBA2591; family CALHIP01; genus CAYVCK01. Next base: position 4,326 of record CAYVCK010000053.1, on the reverse strand, counting down.
ATAAAAAATTTAGAAAGAATTTGTGAAAAATTAAAAACCGTTCCTAAAAGGACGGTAATGATTGGTGATAATATTGTAGTTGATTTGATGCCAGCAAAATTTCTCGGAATGCGAACAATTCTTTATTCAAAACTAGTAGATTATTATATAAAATCTAGTCAGGATTTAAAGTCTATATTTAAGAAAATTTGATTAATTTTCTGGGCAACGTTAGGTAGGTCGCCTAAAATATAGTAACAGGGTATTTGCTGAGAAATTTTTTTTATAAAATATTCACGTTTAATAGCCAATTGATGATTATCCAGCGATTGTAAGGGATAAGAAAAATTTAAAATTAAACCATTTATTAATCTAATGTCTTTAGAAAATTCTTCATAGAGAGACCATTTTAGTTGATTCGGGGTATACTGATAAATAATTGGCGCCCCTTCTAATGGGACGATTATTGGAATAATTAGCAAGCGAAGTTTTTTATCGCTTGCCTTTTTAATATTAATAATTTCTGGCAAATCTAAACCAAAAAATTTTAGATTATCCTTTGTTCTTTTTTCTAAAAATATTTTACTGGTCTGTCCTACTAATTTTATTTTTTCAATATCTACCAATGTTTTTTCGTCAGAAAATATTTGATATCCATATCTTTTATGGAGGTAGAGGGCTAAAGAAGTTTTGCCTGCTCCAGTCAAGTTAGCAAAAAGAATGATTGCCTTGTCTTTTTTATAAATTGAAGATGAGTGAATGGTGCATATTGCCCTTTCTTGTCTTAGCCGTTCCAAAAAATATTCAGTTATGACAATTATGTCGGTACTGTTAAAATTTTGAAGATATTGACCGTATAAATAAGGGCGGTTTAGTGAAAAATTGATCTTAGGGCTTGGTCTATTCTCGAGACCAAAAATAATTTTTCTTTTCTTTATTTTAAAACCAAGGTCAGGAATAAATTTATATAATAGTGGATTGGTTGTTATATCTCTCCGTAAAACATCTTGGTCTATAGACCGGGAAGCTATTTTGACACAACAATTTTTTGAACTAACAATCATATTTTTTTTGTTTATAAAATTTTAAATAAGTTTGTTCCAAAAGCTGACCGGTCTTTAAACTATCCCAATGGTTATGAATATCTTTTTCTGCTCTTTGGGCTAACCGTGTTCTTAAATTATCGTTTTCTAACAAAACCTTAATTTTTTTTGCTAGATCATTACTATTTGTAGGCTCAGTGAGCAATGAATTAATGTTATCTTTGGCAAACTCAGTCATTCCGCAACAATCGGCGGTAATAATAGAAGAACCACAGCTAGCCGCTTCCAGCATTGCTGTTAAAACTCCTTCTCTTTCATAAGAAGGGCAAAGAAAAATTTTAGCCCGGTTATATAAATTAATTAATTTTTTATAAGGAATATTGCTAATTAATTTTACTTTCTTACTGAGACGCAATGTTTTAATTATATATTTTATCTTAACTTTTTCCGGACCATCACCGACAATAATTAGCTGATTAAAGTCAACACCCCAGCGAATTAATGCTTTAAGTGCGTCTAAAATTACATAGAGACCTTTAATTTCTAGGAGTCTGCCGACAAACAATAGATCAATGTCGCGATTTAAGTTTAAATCCGGGAAATTTTTAGTATTGATGCCATTATAGCAAATTTGTATTTGCCTCTCTTTAAGCCAAGGGTAAAGCGTTCTCCAACCATTCTTAACAAATTTAGCCACTGCAATAAATCCGTCTGGCCTTCGTAGAGCAATATCATCTATTGCTCTTCTTTCTTTTGGGACGCCATGCAAGTGAAGAATATTAATAAAATGGCGAGGAATAAATAAGCTGTCAAGTAAAAGATGGGTAATAACTAAATTCCAGCGATTTTTATGGGTAAGATAAAATTCTGCAGCTATCCGAGAAAAGTATAGCGACTCAATATCCCAACGAACCCATCGTTTGCCAGGTTGTTCCTTGTATATTTTCTGTTCTTCGGGCAGTAATTTAAGATAATGAATTTTAATTTGGGGATTATTTTTGCGGAAACTTTTAAAAATCGGAGAAAAAATGGGGGCCTGACTAGTAAGAATCTCTACCCGGTGCCCCAAAAGTGATAAAATTCTTGCCTGTTCAAGTGGTACTGTTTCTCCGCCACCTATATAATAACTTAAGCGGGGTTGATGAATAAGAATTTTTAATTTGTTTTTCTTTTGTATACCCATAATTTTTTTGCAATAAATTTTTCTTTTTTAAAATATGTATTAGTTTTTGGACATAGCAATTCCAGTTTAATTCCATCTCAAAGAAATTTCTGGAGCTGAATACAAGATTTACATATTTTGTTTTATTGGTCCAAATGCCTGCAATTAATTTTGCATATTTTAGGGGTCCATCCGAATAATTTAACCGATAACCATTAACTCCATTTTTAACCATTGCCGAAACTCCACCGGTATCTGTGGTTATAGAAGGAAGCCCAAAAGCACTTGCTTCTGCAAAAACTATCCCGGACGCTTCGGCTCTTGTAGGAAGAATAAGGAAATGAGAATCTCTGAATAACTCATACCATTTTTTAAAATCTTCGGGGTCGTTTTTATTTAGAAAGCCAACAATTTTAGTATTTTCTGTATCTAAAATAAAGGGTGGACGGGCTCCCATGATAAATAATTTAGTTTTTATATTATATTTTTTATTAAGTATTTCAGTTGTTTCCAGCGCTATTTCTCCCCCCTTTCTTTGCCAGTCAATACCACAAAATAACAAATTTAATGTTTTAGATTTCTTTTTATAAGCAACTGCATATTTAGTTGGGACAGGATCTGTGTTTGCTCCGAGTGGCAAGATAAAAATTTTATCTGGATCTGCATTATAATCTTTTAGGGTTGACCCAGCTGCCCATTTAGATGGGAAAACACAGATTGCTGCTTCTCTTATAGATTCTTTTTCGAACGCTTCCCCATTTTTAACTGTAAATTCACTAAGACCAGAGAAATATTCATAATAGTTTAAGGCTCGTTTAAAAGTCATATCAGATATGTAGATTATTGGTATTTTTATTTTTAAATAAGCCAAAGCTTCGCTGATCGCCCATGCCACTATTAAACTCAAATTATGTTTTTTAATTCTTTTTTGAACCCAATATGCCGAAAATTTTGCGAAAAATTTAAATCTTGTTGGATGATGCCTCTTCCTCGTTAACTTAGTAAATAAATATGCAGCGATTTTATAAATTTTTGGGATATTCACAGTAATACACTCGACATCAAAATATCTTTCCAAAGACTTCCTTAAATAATACGTCAGACTTCGTTTATCAAAAGGGTTTTGGATCGTTAAATATCCTATTTTTATTTTATATGACATAAATAATAAAAAATAAATTTTACTTATTCCACAGCATGGCGGATTAAAGAATTTATTTTTTTTGGAGAAATTTAAGAATTTCTGGAGGATAAAGAATAAGTTCCCCCTTTTCAAATTTTTTTATCGGTAACCAAAGCGCTTTTATCAGTTGATCTCCCTCCCGGCCGTCAATTTTTAATTGTGAAAGAAAAATTGAGTCTGTAAATTTTGCCTCATAAACTAAATCTATTTCATGGCCAAGATGATTATTATAAGTGAATATATTTTCTATTGTCCCTAAATATTTTATGTTATCAATCTCCGCCCCCAACTCTTCTCTCATTTCTCGCTTAAGAGCATCTTCGGCTCTTTCTCCAAATTCAATTGTTCCGCCTAATGGTCGGTAAAAGATTTGTTTTGTCGCCGGATCAATTCCTCTACTGACTAAAATTTTATTGTTATTTCGGAAAATAACCAAAACAACGGGTCTCGCGTATGGCATAAATTGTATTTTAAAAATTATTTAGAAGAAATATTAATTCGACCTTTTTTGTTTATAAAAAAATGAAAATAACTTTTTAGGGCAAAGTATATTCTTCTCCGGGCAGGGCATTCATTTTTTGTGAAAATTGTTAATAACAATTTACGAATAAATGAAATTATAAGACAATATAGAAACCAAGAGAAATTATAATTTTTCTTTACATAATACAAAAAATCGCGCGAGTCATAATAGTATGCCATCAATAAATCCTTTTTAATTGTTGCAGAAATTTTATGGTATATTTTAGCATGGGGTACATTATAAAGAAGCCATCCCTGTTTGCGCGCTCGTCTTTGCATGTCGGTGTCAGCATAGTATAAGAAATAGTTCTCATCCATAAGTCCTATGTTTTGAATAACCTCTCTTTTGATTAATAAACAAGACCCGGGTAGCTTCGAGACAGGGTAAAAATTTTGTGCATGTTTATTATTTTTGACATTCGTCCATCTTGCTTTTA
>CAYVCK010000052.1:0-5049 GCA_964450195.1 uncultured Gammaproteobacteria bacterium | reverse complement strand
CGTCATAATTCTAGGGAATTTGATTGCTGGCAAGCCAAGACGTGGTCAATGGGGAGAATTTTTCTTGACACCCTTTGAAGAGCAAGTTGAATATGCGGGGCGTATTTTACCCAGGATTTCTGGGATGAAACAATATTTTGTTAGTGGTTGGCGTGAATTGTCATGGTTAACTGAAGGGAAAAATCCAGGCATGGCACTAACTGAATTACGCTCTGATATTCGATATATCGGCGACATAAGGGAAACGTTCGAACTGAAAGGTGGAGTAATAGTTCCTACCATTGCTCTCAAGAGCGATGCCGCGACATATACGCTGAGTTATACACTGAGGGGCTTGAGCGAGAATTTAATGGAAGTAGTGTCTTATACTGAAAGCGAACGGAAAAATCCGAAGTTAGTTATTGTGGGGGGTTTAGGTACGGCTATGTTGCAACCAGCTAGATTGCCTCTAAAAATAGATCGTCCTAATAACTTCCATACTCTTGCTGTCCCGGATTTGTGCGCTATGACCCCCAGTCAGATGGCACGCAAGAAGCGGGGCGGTTCTCCTGTTCTCGGCTGCCAGATCGTTACGATTCTTTATGATGAAAACAACCAATTCAAGGATATTCAGATAAAAATGATTGACCTGACTGCTTATCAGAAATTTAATGATTATCTTGAAGATGTAGCAATGCTGCCAAGATTGACAAAAGCTGAGAAGACTATTTTAGAATTATTGATTCAGCGACCTCGTACTCTTGGCGAACTCTCAAGAGCGATTGGCAGATCATCTCAGCACACCGAAAAAATAACCATCGGTTTAACCAAAAAAAGGGTTAGGAAATACGGCCGATTGATTCAAGTTTATGATATCCAGAAAGTACCAGAAGAGGGTAAATATCGTCTCGTTAGAGATATAAAGACGAAGTTTTCTTCTTTGGATTTAAATGATGTATTTGTTGGGGGTGGCAAATTTGGCTATGCTTCTGATAGTCACTTAGGGGAGAAGCACGAAAGGCCAGAGTTATATAGAGATTCTCTGACAACTATGCAAGGCGGACGCGTTGATGCCGGCTTTTTTTTGGGTGACTGGGTTGATGGTGAAGGCGCTTTTTCAGGGCACCTACGTGAATTAAACATTATTGGTGCTGATAACCAACGCGAACACTTGTTAAAAAATACACCACCTAATTTAAATTTCCCGATTTATGGGATTTCTGGCTCTTCTCATGAAGATGCGTTTGTTGACCATGTCGGACATGATATTATTGCCACTTTTGCTGAGATTTATAATCTCCGGCGACACAGAGATATCATCCGCTATCTGGGAGGCTCTACTGGTTTGACGCCACCTATCAAAGGATTGATTCATTATCTGATTCATCCCAAAGGTGGAGCAACAATTGGTCTTTCTTATCGTGCTCAAATTGCGATTGAGAATTATCTTGAGCTTTTTGGTTCGATGAAGGTGAACATTTTCGCTTTCGGTCATTTGCATGTCGCACTTTCCTTCATCTATAAAGGCGTACCCGTTCTTTTGGTGCCTTGTCTTATTGATCAGACTGCTTATTTAAAAGAGAGAAATTTAGTGCCTTGGCTGGGAATGTGGGTTATAACCTATCAAACCGATCGAATAGGGAATATAACCTCGATCGAGCCGAAATATACCGCTTATGAACCGAAAATTGCATAAATGTTATCCCAATCAAAAGGGGAGACAAAATCTCCCTTTTTTCTTTTTCCAATTTTCTTCAAAAAATTTAAATTAGATAACGAAGGGATTTGGTGCGCGGGTTGTCTATTGACAGAACAGAATTTATTTGTATAATTTTAGTGAAATGATGATCATTGATCCCATCTCTTATTCTGATATAAAATTAAAAGTCATCTATGAGGATAACAATTTTTTAGTTATTGACAAACCAAGTGGCTTATTAGTTCATCCGACGAAATATGAAAAGAAAAATACATTAATTGACTGGTTGTTAGATAAATACCCGGAAATAAAAAATGTTGGCTTGTCCGCCGAAGCCTTGGCGAAGGCGGGCCAAAAAGACCGGCCAGGTATTGTTCATCGTTTAGATAAAGATGTTTCTGGTTTAATGGTTATAGCCAAAACACAATTAACTTATGAGCATTTAATTAAGGAGTTTGGCCGAGGCAAGGTGAAGAAAAAATATTTAGCTTTAGTTTATGGCAGACCGCCGGCAGAAAGAGGGATAATTGATTTTCCAATTGGCCGAACCAGAAAAGGAATACTGGTGGCAATTAGATCGCGCAAAAAAATTAAATTTGAAAAACCAGCTTTAACAAAATACCGCGTTTTAAGAGTTTTCAAAAATTTTTCACTTTTGGAAGTAGAAACCTTAACTGGCAGAATTCATCAAATTAGACTTCATCTAAAATCAATCGGCTGCCCAATTCTCGGTGACGCACCGAGAAAATTCGAAATTCGAAATCCGAAATTCGAAATTAATTCCGATAGAATATTTCTTCATGCTAGTTATTTAGGGTTTTACGATCCGGATGGTCTTTGGCGAGAATTTAGAAGTGAATTACCAGAAGAATTGAAGAGATTTATTGAAAATTTAATCTAAAAATTGTGGGAACTTACATTAAATATTTAAAAAAATTTGAGAAACCTCTTAAAAAGAAAGGTCTAACAATTACCGTAACTGGTCTTTCTGGTTCAGGGAAAAGTACCGTGGCTGAAATTATTGCTCAAACTTTCAATTTAAAAATTTTCAGTGCTGGTGATATTCAAAGGAAATTTGCTCATCAAAGAAAAATTTCTATCGATGAGGCGTCTCTAATTCTTCCCAAAAAAATTGATTATGAAATGGATAGAATCTTATTGAAGTTAGCCATAAGAGGTGGTTATGTCCTCATCGGTAGACTCTCTGCTTGGGTGGCTGGTGAGTGGGCTGATTGTAAAGTTTATGTTAATTGTCAGAAAAAAATAAGAGCAAAAAGAGTGGCTTTAAGAGATAATTTGACTTTTAAAGAGGCTTTGATAAAAACTACAAAGAGAGATAAAGCAGATAGAAAAAGATACTGGAACCTTTACAAAATCAATGTTAATCAGAAAAAAATTTTTGATGTTTTTATCGACAATACTAAACCGACTTTAAAAGAGTTAAAAAGAGAAACAATTGAAAAAGTTAAAAAATTTTTTAAAATTTATGAGCGAAATAAAGACAATTGAAATTAAACCAGGGATGTTGGTGCAGGTTCACCAAAAGATAAAAGAGCTCGATGTTAAAGGTAATCCAAAAGAAAGAATTCAGGTTTTTGAAGGCATAGTTATTGCTCGACATGGCGGCAATACGCCTGGCGCTACTTTTATGGTGCGGAAAATCGGCGCTGATGGTATTGGGGTTGAAAAGATATACCCCATTCATTCTCCAACCATCACTAAAATAGAGTTAGTCAAAAAATATAAAACCAGTCGAGCAAAATTGTATTACTTGAGAAGATATAAAAAGAAATTGAGAGAGATGAAATAATCCGAGTTGACAATCGTCTCTATCAGTTTCTATTAGTTTCAATTTGTTTCTATAAGTTTCAATAATCCTTTGAAATTTATAGAAATCTGTTTCGCGAAATTGATAGAAACCTATTGCTTATTCTTTGAAAGATATTTTGCCCAGGTGGTGAAATCGGTATACACAATAGCCTGAGGCGCTATGCCGCTTTGCGGCTTGCGGGTTCGAGTCCCGCCCTGGGCACCAAGCGCTTCGCTAAAATAAAAAAGCAAAAATAAAAAATAAAATATAAGGAGGGGAAATGAAGAAAATCTTGAATGGTTTGATTATTGTATTGGTTCTTTATCCACTTGGTATGATTTTGGGTATAACTTTTACCTTGCTTCGGCTTTTGGGGAGAATCGAAATTAGAAATCGACATCATTTTCCGCCTCGGCAGAAAAATATGATTGTTGTTGCGAATCATCCATCTTTTTTGGAACCTGTTTTGCTGCCGGTATTGTTTTTTTCCGAATATCTCAGAAATCCTTTTCTTTTACCCTGGAGTACGCCGGATATTGGTTTGGTTAGATCAATTATTCTTTTTTGGTTAGGACCAAGAGCTATTCCTGTTGATCGGAGTGAAAGTGCCACCCCGAGTCGGGTAAAAAGTTTTCGTCGGATGATAAAAATTCTTAAAGAAGACGGTCGAATTATTCTTTTTTCAGAAGGTGGTCGAACATTCAAACAGAAAGAATGGTTGGTTAGTGGAAAGGGCAAAAAATTAGGTAAGATTTCAGAGGGCGTGGCTTTCTTAGCCTTAAAATCTAACTCCTTAGTTTTACCAGTTTGGATAGATGGTGCTGAAGATGTTTTGCCAAATAATAAATTTCCTTGGCCGCGATTTTGGCGAGGAAAAGTTGTGATTAAAATTGGTCAGCCATTACGGTTTGTTAATATCACCTCCCACGGAGCAACAAAAAAACTCAGCCAGATTTTATTAGATTTAGCCGATGAATAAATGGGGAGTAAAAAATACTTTACTTCCCATCAATTGGGCCCATAGTCTAGCAGTAAAACACTTCCATGGCATGCCTGCCCGCCAATGCTTTTGGGCCGTTAGCTCAGTTGGTTAGAGCGTCTCGATGGCATCGAGAAGGTCACCGGTTCAAGTCCGGTACGGTCCATAGGCTTTAGTAGGCGGGGAAGAGTCGAGGGTGCGACTCCCTCTGGGTCCACTGCTTCGGATATGTCAATATTTCCGCCTCGCCGCGTGGCGGCTCGGCGGCCAAATTGAACGGAGAATTGAAAGAAAAAATCAATTTTTGGTTGTGAATTGTAAAAGAAAATTTTTCATAATAATTTTGAATAATAAACAGCGGAAATGCTGATTTTTTTTACTCATCTTGTACATACTCTTGACTTTTTTATAGATATATGCTATGCTAAACTTACATATTACCAAAATATAATTATTGGTAGTCACTGTCACGAGAATCGTGGCAATTTGTACCTTAAAAAGGAGACTAACTATGATACAGTCAAGGAGTTGGTCGCAGAAAAGACTCGAGAAGAGAAAATCTTGTCCTGTCTTTTTTGTTTT
>CAYVCK010000051.1:748-5065 GCA_964450195.1 uncultured Gammaproteobacteria bacterium | reverse complement strand
CATACAACTTTAAGTATATCACTCAAAGTTGCACTTCTAAATTGAATTTACCTTTTTGATTTAATTAGGCATTGGATCGTTTGGAATTTGATTAGAAATTTGATATTAAATATTTGGTATTTTATTATGTACCTATATTTATACGATTCTTTTTTGGCGACACCAAAATATCAAAAGACAATTGATAAAATTGAGGGCCGTTTAACAGACTTAGGAATTAGCGGCCGAATAGCGAAATTAACGATTATTAAAAATGCCAGCGAGATCATAAAAGAATCTTTGCGAAAAGATATTCAAACAGTCGTCGTCGTCGGAGGAGATATCTTGCTTTGCGAAGCAGCCACCTCATTAGTTAATCAACCAGCCACTTTAGGTTTTATTCCAGTTGGTCCTTCAACTTTTGGTGAAATTTTAGGTATCCCGCCTGATGAATTCGGCTGCGAAATTCTCTCGGCCCGCCGGATCGCCAACTTGGATATCGGAAAAATTAATAATCAGTATTTTTTTTCTTCCGTCTTAATCAAAAATCGTGAGGTTAATGTTCGTTGCGAAGGCTCTTATCAAATAAATCCTCTCACTGTTAAAAACTTAAAAGTTGTGAACTTAGATTTTTTATTCCCTCAAAAAAATGGCGAACACAAAGTGAGCAACCCCTTTGATGGATTATTGGAAATAATCTTTTCGACTGAGAAAAAGGGTTTGCTATCTATTTTCAAGAAAAAAGAGTATCAAGATAGTATCTTTTACCTTAAAAAAATAAAAATTGATTCCAAAAAAGAAAAAGAAATCCCCCTTATGGTTGATCGAGAACGAATCTTGAAAACACCAGCCGAAATTGAGGTTGTTCCAGCAGCAATTAAAATTATTGTTGGCCGGGATAGATTAGTTCAAAATCAGATTCTCTAATTAAAGTAGTTGTCTTTATTCATTGCCAAATCAATCAAAAAAGATTTTTAAATGTATTAAACACGCTAAATAAGATAATAAACAGTGGTTGTTTTTATAAAATAGTAATATTTAGTTTCTCGCTTTTAATGATAAAATCACCTTGGTCGATTGCTTCTAAAAAAAGTTCGTAATCGCCAGGAGGCGGGGAAACAAACCAAATAGTATTTAAGCGAGCACTCGGCAAATTTGTTAATTCCAAAAACCGAGTCTTTCCGCCGCCAAAACTTTGAAGATAAAATTTTATTTCTTTCAAATTGGAAACCGGCAAAAGAAGCGAGAGGGTGAATGGGAATTGCTCGGCATAAATAATTTCATTATTTTTTGGCGCCAGCCAAATAATCTTTGGCAAAGAAATTTCTGTTAAATTGATACTCGTTTGTGCTTCTCCCATATTGTCAATGTCATCATAAGCGCGAATAATAATATTATACCAGCCAAGAGAAAGTCCGGAGGTATTAAGAGAAAGTAGATAAGGAGGAGAATAAACCGTGTCAGCTATTTTTTCGTTAACTATGGCCTCAACCCTTCTGATACCTCGCGGCGCTTGAGCCTCAATAAATATGACCAGCGGATTGACTGCTATATTCTCCCCCTCTTTTGGTGAGATAATATTAACCTTTGGCTGATTGACCAAAATATGTAAATCATCATATTCAGTTGGCGGCGATTCAAAAATTATACCCTGTTTTTTAGCCCAAGTGCGTATACCAGCCTCCCAACGTGCATACATCGGATCATTTTCCGGCTTTTCTGGTACTGGACCAGCTGGATTATCTTTATCAACAAAATATAAAATGGAATGATAAACCTTAAACCTTTTTTCGATAATAAATGATTTAGGAGTCAAGGAGGTGGCTAATTTGCCAGAAGCGCGATCAATTTTAACTGTCGCTACTTCTGGAATTTCACCACGAAGAATAGGTTTATCAACCACTTCTGGTTCAGGAGAAGTAAAATTTTCCACTGGCATATTTTTTAGAGCTTCTTTCATAAAATAATGCCAAATTGGCGCCGCTACTTTTGAACCATCAGCGCCTTTTTTCATTTCTTCATTTCTGGTATTGCCTACCCAGACGCCAGTTACCAAAGAAGGGGTATAGCCAATTGTCCAGGCATCACGCCAGTTTTGGGTTGTTCCAGTCTTAGCTGCTACTTGCCGATCTGGTAAGGTTAGATAATTTTTTTCACCAAAAATAAAAGCTCGAGCTGAGTTATCAGAAAGAATATCGTTGATCTGTCGAGCAATTTGTGGCTCTAAAATTTTTTCTATTAGAGGTTCTTCTTGTTTTTCTTCTAAAATTCTTCCTTGAGAGTCTTCAACTTTCAAAATAGAGACAATTGGAATTTTAAATCCTTCTCGAGCAAAAATAGAAAAAGCAGATGTATGTTCCAAAAGTTTCAATTCCGCACCACCTAAAACAATAGCCAAACCAAAACGCGAATGATCTTTAAAGGTGGTATAACCCATTTTTTCTGCCAAACCAAGCACTTGGTCAAGGCCAGCTAAATAAAGCGTCTTTACCCCGGGAATATTGAGAGAGCCGGCTAAGGCCTTTCGCATCGTTAAAGGTCCTCTTTCTTTTTCATCGTAATTTTTAGGAACATAATCTTTGCCCGAGCCATCCGGACCAAAATTAGTTAGAACATCAAACAAAATTGTTTCCGGCATATAACCCTTGTCACATGCCTTAGCATAAACAATTGGTTTGAAAGAAGAACCCGGCTGACGAAGGGAAAGGGCGACATTGACATAACCATCAATCTTCTCATCAAAATAATCCCGCGAACCAACCATCGCTAAAATTTCACCAGTTTTTACATCAATGGCGGCTAAAGCCGCATTATTAGCGCCAAATTTTTTTAAATTTTCTTCATTTTGCTTAATCGCTTCTTCAGCTATTTTTTGTTTTTCTAAATCAAGCGTAGTGATAACTTTTAACCCGCCTTGTTCAACCAAACGATGACCATATTTTTCAGCTAATTGTTGCTTGACCAGCATCACAAAATGTGGAGCAATTATTCTTTCTCTCTTTGGTTTAATTTTGGCTAAAGTATCAATTTCTTTCGCCTCTTCCACTTCTGTCTGGTTAATAAATCCCAATTCAGCCATTTGGGTTAAAATATAATTTTTACGACTTATTAATTTCTCTTTGTTTGAACCATAAGGTGAATAATAAGTTGGCGCTTTAGGTAAAGCAGCTAAAAGAGCGCTTTCATCCAGAGTCAAATCCTTAACTGATTTGCCGAAATAAATTTGGGCTGCTGCTTCAGCGCCATAAGCATTTGAACCATAAGGAATTTCATTAAAATACATTTGTAAGATTTCATTTTTAGAAAACTTTCGTTCAATTTGATAGGCAAGAATTAATTCTTTAATTTTTCGAGTATAAGTCTTTTCAGGGGCGAAAAGAGCATTTTTAATAAATTGTTGAGTGATACTAGAACCACCCTGGACTTTGCCTAAGTGGAGAATATCCACAATTAAAGCGCGAACCATGCCACGAATATTAAAGCCTGGATGTTCATAAAATTCTCGATCTTCAGTGGTAATAGTGGCAAAAATCAACCAACGAGGAATCTCCCGAATATCAATTAAAGTCCTTCTTTCTTCGGTAAAAATCTCATAAAGAACAGTTTTACCTTGCCGGTCATAAACTTTTGTGCTTTGGGAGGTCTCTCTTTCTAAAAGTTTATCGGGATCAGGTAGGTCTTTTGAAGCCCAACTAAAAACTAAAGTTAAAATAATACCACCTAAAAGAAAGAGGAATAAAAAAAGGATAATGGTGGTTTTTAAAATTTTTCCACCTCTTTTCTTTTTTAATTTTCTCGGTTTTGGGCTAGCAATTTTTCTTGATTGCCAACCGATTTTTTTAGGATAATGAATCATAATTGTTAGCTAATAAGGCGGCGCCTAAAATTCCGGCTTTTTCTCTGAGACGAGAAACTAAAATTTTTGTTTTTGTTTCTGGCACCAGTAGCCAAGGTTTAATATTTTTTAAGGCGATTTTGATAAAAGATTGAAAACCGGTCATACCGCCGCCTAAGACAATTAAGTTAGGATTAAGGATATTAATAAGATTAGCGATACCAATGGCTAGCCAGCGCGCTGTTTCATTAACGACATAAATGGCCTCAGGTTTTTTTTGAGTAAATTCTTTTTTGATTTGAAAAGTGTTTTTTTTCTGGTCAGTGATTTCAAAATAAAGTTCTTCCATGGCCCGACCAGAAGCATATGTCTCAAGACAACCTTTTTTACCGCAGAGACATTTTCGGCCGCCGACTTCTAAAACCATATGGCCAAATTCACCCGCAAAACCATCTTTACCCCTTAAAATTTTTTGGTTCACCACCAGACCGCCACCAATACCC
>CAYVCK010000051.1:0-699 GCA_964450195.1 uncultured Gammaproteobacteria bacterium | reverse complement strand
TGCCAATGGTTAAACCAACGACAAAATTTTCTTTTTTTCCTTGTCCAAAAACCACTTCACCAAAAGTAAAATAATTGGTATCGTTATCTAAAAAAACCGGTAAATTGAATTTTTTCTCTAAAATTTTTTTCAGATATACTTTCTCTCTTTTTTCAGAAAGATTAGATGAAAGAATGACGCTGCCTTCCTGAAAATTCACTTGCCCGGCCATCCCAAGGGCAATTGCTTTAAAATTTTCAATTTTCGATTTACCCGCCTGCCTTGCTTCGCAAGGCGAAGCGGGCGAGTAATTTTCAATTATTTTGATAATTTTATTGAGAATTTTTTGTTTAGTTAAAGGTTTTCGCCAGAGAATTTTTTGATAAGATAAAACACGGTTATTTTTGACTAAACCAACGGCAATTTTTGTCCCGCCAATGTCAAATGATAAAATCATAGAATAGAAATTTATGGATATATGCTTCGCGAAATATACTCACTTCGTGAGTGAAATACATTGAAACACAATTGTATTTCTCCTATCTCTCATCCCAATTTATCAGGACATATTTCTATTTATTTCTATTTCTTTATAAAAAACAAAAATTCTTATTTTTTCTTCTTCGTATGGGTCAGTTCTTGATTTCTCACTTTGGCTAACATTAATAATTACCAGTGATGCGAAATTATCTCGCTTGAATAAAGGATTTTTAGCTCATT
>CAYVCK010000050.1:0-5303 GCA_964450195.1 uncultured Gammaproteobacteria bacterium | reverse complement strand
GAGGAATCAAAATTTTCGTTCAAAATAGGTTCGACTATTATTAATTATTGTCCACTTAGATTTTAATTAATCCCTATATGGGCAATTTAGAATCGCCGAAGAAAAGGGATTACTTAGAAGAATTAAAAGAGGTTATCGCTAATGCTCCTGAAGCAGAGGAGTGAGATTATTTAAATTATAGAAAACTATGGGAAAGATCTCTCGCAAAAGAAGAAGTTTTGAAATTAAGAAAAAACAAAAAATAAAAAAGAAGTTAAAAAAACTTCGCCGATTTTATCTTTTAGCCAAAACCAAAGAAGAAAAAGAAAAAAATATTGAAAGAATTAATAAATTGATTCCCCATCTTAAAATAGAAGATATTTTAAAGGAATGATTAAACGACTTAGAAGATCGTTTTTCAGCCAACCAACCCTTGTGGTGGCTAAAAAACTATTAGGTAAATATCTTTGTCGAAAAATTGGCAAACAGGTACGAGCCGGTAAGATTGTGGAAACCGAAGCTTATATCGGTCCAAAAGATAGAGCTTCGCATGCTTGCGAAGGTCGGTTGACAAAAAGAAATCGAGCTGAATACATGGTCGGTGGTCATATTTATATTTATTTAGTTTACGGCATGTATTGGCAGCTGAACATTTCCACCAGCCTTGAGGGCAAACCAGAGTGTGTGTTGATCAGGGCGCTTGAACCAGTTATAATAGAAGATAAAAAACCAGAGCACAAAACCTTTTGTTTTGTGCTCGGCCGAGCTCATAAATATGAGCTCTGGTCAAAAATTAAAAATCAAAAATACATATTAAAAATGAAAAAACTGGCTTCCGGGCCAGGAAAATTATGTCAATGGTTGAAAATAGATAAATCTTTTTATGGCGAAGATCTTGTTATCTCAAAAAGAATTTGGTTAGCCACCTCGATCCCTTTGAGGCAAGCCTCGCCTAAATGGCAGGAGGGCAGGGGAGCGAGAATTAAGATGAAAGATATTATTAGAGGTTCAAGAATCGGCATTGATTATGCCGGGCCAATTTGGTCAAAAAAGCTCTGGCGTTTTTATTTAAAAAATAACCAATTTGTATCAAGAATAAAAAGCCCAAAAAATACTTGACAAATTCTATTAAAAAGTTAAAATACTAAATAAATAAATTCCTTAAAAAAGGAGGAAGAAATGAGACTAAAAGAATATTTGTTGCCTTGGCTACCTCAGAAAGACTTAATTCGCGAATTGTACAGGGTTGGTGTAGAATCTCTCTGGATTACTATGTTCGTAAGTTTTGTGCTTACGGCAGCACTGATTTATCAGACCGAGGTCAGTCTTAATTTAACAAAATACGGCTTGGTCCATATGCTAGGCGCGTTCAATATCGCTATTGGCCGGGAGTTGATTCCATTGATTGTTGGTTTGGTTGTGGCCGCTCGTGTTGGCGCGGCTTTTGCGGCCGAGATTGCCCATATGCGCGTTTCTGAACAAATTGACGCCTTGCGATCATTGGGTGTTGATCCAGAAGAATATCTTGTTACGCCGCGACTCTTGAGTTGTGCGGTGATGATAATTCCTCTAACCGTTTTTGCTGTTCTAGCTTCTTTTGCCAGTGGTGTTTTGGCTGCTCAATTGATAAATGTTGATTTGTTCGCTTTTATGACCTCAGCAAGAATTTTTTTTCAATATAATTTTCTTGTTGGTGTTTTAATGAAGGCTATTACTTTTGGCGTTCTAATTTCTCTTATTGCTTGTTGGTCTGGCTTTGCAGTGAAGGAAAAAGAAGGAACGCTGGGCATTGGCGGTGTGACAACGCGAGCGGTGGTTTTCTCTTTTCTGGCTGTATTTTTGGCTAACTTTGTTTTTGCTTTGATTTTACGATATTAAAGGAAAAAAGGAGGAAAGATGGAGATTCAAGTTCAAGGATTGGTTAAGAAGTTTGATGACAAGCAGGTTTTGAGAAGGGTTGATTTCGCGGTTAGTTCCGGCGAATTCGTCGCGATTATTGGTCCAAGCGGTTGTGGAAAGACAACCTTTCTTAAGATAATGGCTGGTTTAATTCGGCCGGATGAAGGTACGGTATTCATTAATGGTAATGGTAAAAATCTTTTTAGATTTACACCATCGGAGTGGCGACAATTTCGGCGCGAGTTGGCTATGGTTTTTCAGTTTTCGGCATTAATTGACTATCTGACGGTTGAAGAAAATATTGCTTTACCACTTCAAAGACATTCCGGACTTTCTCGTCCAGAGATTCAAAACCGCGTTAAAGAGTTGTTAACTTTAGTTAATCTTAAAGATGCAGGAGGTCTAATGCCCAGCGAACTTTCTGGTGGTATGAAAAAGCGGGTGGCTTTAGCTCGGGCCCTGGTTTATCCTCCGAAAATTATTCTTTATGATGAGCCAGTTTTATCTCTTGACCCTTTTAATACAGAAGGGGTCATGAATCTGCTTAAAAAAATTCATCAGGAAAGAGAGATAATCTCTATCATTGCCACGCATCAAATAGAAATTATTCCGTCGTTGGCAAAAAGGGTGGTTTTATTGAAAAGTGGACGACTGAAGGAATTAAATCTTCAAAACCTTTCACCAGATCTCCTCGAATTATTTACTAATAACAGGGGAAAGGAGGAAAAATGAAGGGCAAAGTCTTTAGGATCTGGATTTTGATTTTTACAACCCTCCTGCTAGTTGTCGGTATCATGCTCTGGAAAACATCCCAATTAAGAAAAGGTAGTTGTTACGAATTATATGCTATCTTCGAAAATGTCGCAGGTCTAAGACCCGGTAGCGAGGTTCGATTTAGAGGTAAATCAATCGGTCGCGTAGAAACAGTGTCTGCGATGATGAGCAACGTTAAGGTTGGTTTTACGGTTGATATGAAACAAAAAATTCCCTCCGGCTGTTCGGCAAAAATCTGTTTTGATGGCTTAATAGGCATAGGCGATAGATACCTTGAGATTATCCCACCAACGCCAACAATGATTTCTGATTCTGTGTTGCCAGCCGGTAGTGTACTCATTGGTGAAAAGCCTGTGACTTTAGACGAATTACAGAAACTGGCCTCAAGTGTGCTTGTTAAACTTGGGTCAGCCATTGATTCCTTGGATAAAAAGATTAATGCCTTTGATCCAGCGACAATTAATCAGACAATGCGCGAGCTTCAATCCTTGGGACAGAATCTTAATCAAGCGGTAACCGAATTTAGACAACTAGAGACAAAGGGCCTGGTTATCTTTGATTCACTTGAAGTTTTAAGTGGCCGGCTGGGCAGAATGGCTGATGATATTCGGGTGGTAACCGCGGATACAACTTTTCGAAACGATTTAAAACAATCGATTGAAAATCTGAGAAAGACGACAAGTGCTCTGCGAAAAATATTTTTCTGGTCTCGATAATAAAGTCCTGTTAAATAACAGGGCTTTTGCTTTAACTTAAATGGCTATTGCCTTTTTTGATTAGATGGCTTAAAATATCTGTGTTCATTTGCGTTTTGTTGGTTTAAAATTTTGATTAATTCTAATATGACAAACAGAATACAACTTTCACCTTCATCTTTATCGCTTTACTTGGAGTGCCCAAAATGTTTTTGGTTACAGAAAGTAAGGGGTATTTATCGACCTTCTCAAGTTTTTGCCTTGCAGAGCAATTTTGATCGGATTTTAAAACTTTATTTTGATAAATTTCGAGCTAAAAATGAATTACCGCCAGAATTAGAAGGTCGGATTAAGGGACAACTTTTTAATAATCAAAGCATTATTGATCAGTGGCGGAATAATCGTCAGCCAGCTCTTAAATATCAGTCTCTAGACTATCAAAATTTTATTTTAGTCGGCGCTCTTGATGACTGTCTGTTTGACGGTCAATATTATTTTCCTATAGATTTAAAGACAACCGGTAGTTCAAGTTTTGAAGAAAATTCAGAAAGGTATTATCAACACCAATTAGATATTTATACTTTTCTCTTAACCGAGAATGGCTATCCGACAAAAGAATTGGCTTATTTAGTTTATTACAGGCCCGAACAAGTGCTTGATCAAGGAGTAATCAGATTTCAGATTCTGGTTAAAGAAATGCGAACCAGCCATGAGCGCGCTAAAAATCTTTTCCAAAGCGCTATTAAATTACTTCAAAGCCCAATGCCTCGCAGTTATTCAGCCTGTGAATATTGTTCTTGGGAAACCGGGTTCGCTAATTTTGAATAAAGATTTTATGATGGCTAAAGTTCTTAGTGGTTATTTATTCAAAAATATAAAAAAAGCCGCGGCTCTTCTTCGGAAAGGAGAGGTGGTTGGATTTCCTACGGAAACCGTTTACGGACTTGGCGCTAATGTTTATGATAAAAAATCGGTAGTCAAAATTTTCGAGGTCAAAAAAAGACCGTATTTTGATCCAATTATTGTCCATATTGCTAATCTAAAACAATTAGAAGAAGTTGTCTATTTGTCTGATAAAAAAATTACGGCTTTAATCAGTAAATTTTGGCCCGGCCCTTTAACCTTGATTTTGCCAAAAAAGAAAAAGGTGCCTTATTTAGTAACCGCTGGTCTAGAAACTGTGGCGGTGCGAATGCCAGCCAATCTAATCGCTCTTTCTTTAATTCAAGAATTAGGCGCGCCCATTGCCGCGCCGAGTGCTAATTTGTTTGGCCGGCTCAGTCCAACTAAAGCCAGTCATGTCCAAAAACAAATTGGCTCGCAGATTAAATTAATTTTAGACGGTGGACCAACGGCTTTTGGACTTGAATCAACGATTTTAATGATGGAGAAAAAACCAAGAATTTTAAGATTAGGCAGTTTAGCCGTTGAAGAGATTGAAAAAGTCATTGGTCGGGTTAGAGTTTTAAAAAAACAAAAGCAAATTTTAGCCCCAGGCGCTTTGCCAACCCATTATTCACCATTTAAACCATTAAAAATTGTAAAAAATGAAAAAGAAATTTTTAAGAAAAGGATGGGGACGGAAAAAAGAGCGGCTTTTTTGGGTTTTCAGGGCGTCGAAAATAAAAATAAATTTGTGGCTTTTGAAATTTTGTCAGTTAAAGGAGATCTTAAAGAAGCAGCTGTTAATTTCTTTGACGCTTTACATAGATTAGATGAATCAGGAGCCGAAATAATTTTTGCCCAAACCGTGCCAGAAAAAGGATTGGGCCGAGCAATAATGGAAAGATTAAAAAAGGCTAACCAA
This sequence comes from uncultured Gammaproteobacteria bacterium, assembly GCA_964450195.1. GTDB lineage: Bacteria > Patescibacteriota > Patescibacteriia > UBA2591 > CALHIP01 > CAYVCK01. The sequence continues at coordinate 149 of CAYVCK010000050.1, read as the reverse complement.
AAAAATAATTTAAAGAAGGGTATTATTAAGGAAATGGAACAAGGTGTAAAATAGGTATATATTAGGGTAAAGTTTGAAAAATCGGACCTCAGAAGTATAATTCTTGTATGAATACCACTTTAGGAACGATGACAAAATTGATTGTTAAA
>CAYVCK010000049.1:0-5341 GCA_964450195.1 uncultured Gammaproteobacteria bacterium | reverse complement strand
AACCTTTTATTTAAGCGAATATTTCAACATTTAGGTCTGAAAAATTAAACTTTACTCTATGAATTAGTAACTAAACAAATAACCTTTCAATTAAAAAAATCATTAAACCGAGAGCAGCGCAAATGCCACCAATCAACCAAAAACGCATCACAATTTTTGGTTCAGGCCAGCCGATGGCTTCTAGGTGATGATGAATCGGACTCGAAAGAAAGACTTTGCGATGAAAAAATTTTTTAGAAAGAGATTGGATGATCACCGAGAGAGATTCTACCACCAAGAGAAAACCAATGATTGGCAATAAAAATATGGTATTGGTTAACATGGCCAAAATCCCAACTGTCACCCCCAAAGACATCGCTCCGGTGTCGCCCATAAAAAAACGAGCTGGATAAATATTAAACCAGAGAAAAGCCACCAATGAACCAATAATTACGCCACAAAAAGTGGCTAAATCATATCGGCCCTGAACGAAAGAAATTACGCCGAAAGCCGCCAGAATAATTAAAACCACTCCCCCGGCTAAACCATCTAAACCATCAATTTCATTAACCGAAAAAGCAGTGGCAATACTCACAAAAAGAAAAATGGGAACATACCAGAAACCAATATTAAAGTCGCCTAAAAATGGAATATGGATTTGATCCCAATCAAGTTTAAAGTAAAACCAATAAGCGCCAAAAAACGCAATCAAGGTGTAAAGAAGAATTCTATGACGCATCCGAAAACCACCGCCATTTACCCGGCCCAAGCCACGAACATTTAAAAAATCATCAATCAAGCCCACAATCCCTGAAGCAACAAGAGCCCCGAGAGGTAAAAGTGTTTGACCACGACTTAAAAAATTAAGAGATTTAAAAATTGGTGAATTGGTTAGTCGGGCTAAATAAAAAATTAAAAGAATCAAAAAAGCAGTCGTCACCCAGATTAAGACACCGCCCATGGTTGGCGTGCCACGCTTGACCTGATGGAGTTTAGCAAAAATTGGCGTTGCTTTTTCATCCCGAATCTGCTTGCCCAGTTTATTCTTATAAAGAAAACGAGTTAATAAAGGTGTCCAGAGAATTGCCACCAAAAAGGAAATAGTGGTCAAAAACAAAATTTTAATGATAAAAATCAGCATAATATAAAATGTCAAAAGTCTCCCTCGAAGGCGGATCCGCCTCTGGCGGAAAAACTCAAATGTCAAAAAATTTTAGAATTTTAGATTTTATTTGTCATTTGAATTTTGAAATTTTGATTTAGATTCATAGTTTAACGATTAGGATTGCGCTAAGCAGTAGAATTATCTGAAGTAATAACGAACTAACAAGTAATAATTGAGTAGTTAGTTTTTTTCCTCTCTCATAGAATAAAAAAGCTAAAACAAAATTTAAAACTAAAATAAAAAATCCAACCGCCGGTATTTCGAAGAGAGAAACCTTGCTGCCGATTCGATCAACCCCGAAAAGAAAACTTGAATGTAAGGGGATAACTTTTGTCTTTTCTTTTAAAGAAAATATTACCCATAACCAATTAATTAGATTAAGCATTATAACAGCAATTAAGAAAAAAATCACTCCGCGTTCGCGCCAAAAATATGTCCTTTTAATTTGTCGCAAGGTTTGTTCTAGGGTCATACTAAATTATCTAATTTCTAATTTTGAATTTCGAAATAATTCTCTAAATTGAAAACATGTAAAATTCAAAATTTTCGTTCCTGCTATCAGACAGTAATTACTTCTTTAATTTCCGGAATTTCCTTTTTCAAAATTTTCTCAACTGTATTTTTTAAAGTCATTTCAGCCATTGGGCAAAAAACACAACCGCCGGTTAACCTAATCTTAACTATGCCATTTCTTTCGTCAACTTCCACCAACTCAATATCACCACCGTGAAGTTCAAGGTTTGGTTTAATAAAATGTAAAACCTTTTCTACTTTTTCGCGCATATAATTTAACTTTAACATATTGTTTTATCTTGACAAGTTTTAAATTATTGATAAAATTATAACTAGACTAGAATTTCGATGTTCGGATTTAGGATTTTATTATAAATTTATGGCACATAAAAAAGCAGGTAAATCAACAGCTTTGGGACGTGATTCAATTGCCAAAAGATTAGGGGTTAAACTTTTTGCCGGACAAATTGCTAAACCGGGGATGATTATTATTCGCCAAAGAGGAACAAAATTTAGACCCGGTCAAGGTATTCGACGCGGTAAAGATGATACACTTTATGCAACCCAAAGCGGTCAAGTAAAATTTAGCCGCCGGAAACTTTTAAAATTTTCTGGTCAAAGAAAATGGACTAATATTGTCAGTGTAGTACCAGTGAGTAAAAAGTAAAAAAATTCTAACTGTGGATAACTTTATTTGACAGAAAATAAAAATATTATAGACCCATAAGGGTATAGGCCTGGGTCCAAGCCAGACGACCTCATCGCCAGAAAGGGCGGTTAAGCATACTTTCCATAGATAATGTGAGGTTGTCCCCCTCTCACCGCAAACTCGAGTTGCGGTGATTTTTCTTTTCAATTTTTTACTGGTAAACGATTTTATTTAAAAAAAAATAAAAACATTTTAGACAATGTAATCAAACGAGAACCGGATCGGCCATAAAAAAGAAAAAAACCGGCTCTTTATCAATTGATTCCGGTAATATGGCAGAAAAAAACAAACTTCGGTTGCCGAGTTATATGGCTTGACACGTCACCATTTTTAGATATCTAAGCAACAAGGGGTGAACTTTTTTAATTTCTTGATACATTTCTCGACTAATCTGGCGATAAGCCGGGTGACCCTTGGGTGACGAACGTAGGGGTACCAAATGATAGAGTTCGCGCAGATTTAAAGTGATTAAAAATCTTTTACGGAAAGCCAGAGGTAAAACATATTGTGCTTCTTTGGGAAATTTTTTGTAAATTTTCTTAAAAGTATTACTCGCCTTTTTCATCTTTTTTTCAAACTCTTTTTTAAAGCCATATTGTTCAATCTCTTTGGAAATAACATAGCCATAATCAACACTAAGTTCTTGATTAGTTTGGGTGCAAATCCGATGACGCTGTAAATCACGAAAAGCACCATAATCCAATAAAATATCAAAGGTGTAATAAGTGTGTTCTAATTCTCTCAGTGGCTGATCGTGCTCGTCTCGTTTTTTCATTGCTTCATCAAAAATTTTCTCTTTTTCTTTTTTCTTCATTTTTTTTATCTTTGCTTTAATTTCTTGATAAGAAAGTTTAGAAAACCGATATAAAAGAGCGGTCAAAATTCGTTCCTCAGCATTTCTATCATACTCGACCAGTTGAGCTTCTGAGCTTCTGTTATATTCTGCTCTTCTGTGTTTACAGATTTTTGTGGTAAGTTTCTCTAAAGCCTTTTTTGTTTCAATTAAATAAGGATTCGGCTCAGCATACTTGAGAAGAGTCGGGGTAATTTTTAAGCCCGCTTTTTTTGATTCTTGACCAATTTCCTGAAATTCTTCTAAAGAAGAGGAAAGAAGTTTAGAAATTAAATGAGCCAAAGAGCGAACATTGATGGTCATGCCCAAATTAGTTAAGGTGGCAGTCGGTAAAACTACTCTGACGATATCACAGGTTTTTGCTTTTAATTCTATCTCAGAGAGGTCAGAAAATTCTTTTTTCAAGTTTTCTTTAATTTTTTCAAAAAGATTAAGATAAAAATTAATTAGATTTTGACAAGTTTTTTCGTATAAATTTTTAAATTGGGAATTTAAAATTTTCTTCGGTCGATAAAATTTATCTTTCTCAAAAACTTGATAACGGGTAGATTTTTCGGTAAAAGAGGCCAAACGAGTATCCTCAATTGCTTTAGTAGCTAAGATAGAAACATTTTCAATAGCTAGAGATAAAACAGCATGTTCAGCAATCGAAGAATGGCCAAAGCCTAAAACCCATTTCTGGTGAAACTGGGAAGATTTTTCTTCAGTCAATTCTTTAGCAATTTCATCAAATGGCAAGGGTGAACGAGAGCATCTAGCAAAAATTACCGCCTTTACTTCAGGCGGCAAATCTTCTAAAGGATAGATGCGACGAAGATGATTCATAAGATGTAAAGAGATTTCAGCTTTTTATCGCCTTTAACATTTCCTTTACCTTATCCTTTCTCTCCCAGCTAAATTCTTTTTCCTCGCGACCAAAATGACCATAACAGGCAGTCTGGCGATAGATAGGGCGGAGAAGATCTAATTGTCTGATCATCTCAGCTGGCGAGAGATCAAAAATTTTTTTAATAATCTCAACAAGTTTTTTCTCTTCAACCTTTGAGGTGCCATAGGTATTCAAAGAAATAGTCAGAGGATAGGTACCAGCGATAACAAAAGACAGTTGGAGCTCGCATTTATTTGCTAAGCCAGAGGCAACAATATTTTTGCAAATATAGCGAGCTGTATAACTTGCTGTCCGATCAACCTTAGTAGGATCTTTACCAGAGAAAGCGCCACCACCATGGGCACAAGCCGAGCCATAGGAGTCAACCTCTGTTTTTCGACCACTCATTCCCGAATCAGAAACCGGGCCACCAATGACAAAACGACCGGTGTTATTGATATAGAATTGAGTCCTTTTTGTTAAATATTCTTTACAGACTGGCTTAATGACTTCTTTAATGATTGCCTCTTTCAGAACACTTATTTTAATTTTTGGCTCATGTTGAGCAGCAATGATAACATTTGAAAGTCTTTTTGGTATACCGTTTTTGTATTCGACACTAACCTGACTCTTTCCATCTGGACGGAGAAATTTTAAAATTTTCTTTTTCCTTACTTCGGCTAATCTTTTTGTTAATCGGTGAGCTAATAAAATTGGTAGAGGCATAAGTTCTGGAGTCTCTTGGCAGGCATAACCAATGAAAATTCCCTGATCACCAGCCCCTTGTCCTTTCATTCCAGTCTTCTTTACTCCTCGAGCAATATCTGGTGATTGTTCAGTAATAGTATTGAAAACTGCCACTGTCCGATAATCAAAACCATATTCTGGCTTGATATAGCCAATATCTCTTAAAACATTCCTGACTAAATTATTTTGATCAATCCATGCCGAAGTGGTAATTTCTCCGCCAATGATGACGTAACCTTTAGCGGTGAAAACCTCGCAGGCAACGCGAGCCAGTCTATCTTGCTTAATAATTTCGTCAAGCATTGTATCAGCGATCTGATCGCAAATCTTATCTGGATGACCCTCGGTCACTGATTCTGAAGTTAAAACATAATTTCTTTTGTTTAAATCATTCATATAATGTAAATTCAATTTAGAAGTGCAACTTTGAGTGATATACTTAAAGTTATAGGGTAAAGTTTAATTTTTCAGACCTAAATGTTGAAATATTCGCTTAAATAAAAGGTT
>CAYVCK010000048.1:0-5371 GCA_964450195.1 uncultured Gammaproteobacteria bacterium | reverse complement strand
TAAGTCGGTACCCTCCCTCGCCGTGATGAAGCCAATGAGCAACGCGGGCGACCGTGGTTGTGCTCATTTCTAACTTTTCGGCAATCTCTCGAAAAGATATTCCTTGATTAATTAATTTTACTGCCTGCCAACGTTTGCTCATTTCATAAAGTTCCTGCAAGGTGCAAAGATCACGAAAAAATTTTTCTGCTTCTTCGATGGTCTTTAATTTCAAAATCGCTTTAAAAAGTTCGCTTGTTTCTTTTGTCTGCCAAGCCATAAATTTAAGTTGATTAAGTTTTTTTATTTGTGTTAACACATTGTAATAAGCTATTTGTCAAATGAACCCTATCTTTCGCCCTCTACTATAAGAAGAATTATTGAGAAAAAGAGTTTTTCTTCCCCAAAAACTAACTCTCAAAAAAGAGACTTCTTAAATGATCTTTATTGAAATGAATTGAAGATTAACAGCTCGTTTAGTGTCAAAATATATTGCAAAATAAGATTTGCTTTAGTCTCCTGCTTGAATTGCCTGAAGCGGCTAATAATCATATCATAATCTTACACTACTATCAAAAAGAGACAAGTGTTAAATTTGCTAGAAAGGTTCTTTTAGAAACCTATAATCATCTAATCTGGGCCGCCTTCTTTGGCAATTTCAAGTTTTTCGATGAGTTAATTATAGTCCATTTCAAAATTTTTTCATTGAAAAATTTTCTGATTTGATGGCAAATTTTTTATTACTTTTACAAAAAGAAAAGCTCCTCGTGGATTTTTTATCAAATGCGTTTAAATACGTTCCACGAGGGGCTCATCATCCAACTCGTTTAATTTAACTACGCTCCGGCTACCAAGAAAAGGAGTTGGTGTTTTCCATTCCCACGGGTAACAAGGTGGACCCCATTCGGTGGTGGCTATCTCGCCTGGCGAGAGCTGGCGGACTTCCTTAAAGAGATTGGAACCTTTCCGATATACCCGGATCCCATAGCCTTTTCCGTTTGGAAAGCGGATCCGAGCCTCTCCACCAACAAAGGCACAGGAATTATTCATATTAAGTCCCTTTAGCCAGTCAGCTGGCACAGAAAGGATGGCTTGACCTTTAAATGCTGATATCATTTTTTCCTCCATCTTTCTCACCTCCCTTTATATAAAAATTTTTAATACTCAAATCTGGGGCTGATAAAGAATTTGTTAATGTTCGTTTGGTTGAATATTCCGGCTGGACAAATCTGAAATTTGCTCGATCCAGGTCTTACAAGAAAAACGATAAACGAGTGAATTAAGTATTCTCTACATTCCTGATTTTGTACCTTTTGTTCGCCTTATTAATTCGCTCCTTAATTCTTCGGCTTTCTCTTTAGAAAGGCCTGGCAATTTTCCTTCCGGGTCTCGAACACCGATCAGTCCATATCGTCCACTTCCTGAATAAGCAGCAGTCTGAATCATAAGATCACTAAGACCAAGGATTCGCGCTAGAACTCCCCGATGAATATCTATATTTTGGATCCTTTCATAAGGAATAGAGATGTATCTTTTCCAGATCACTCCATGTTCTTTCTTAAAAGCTTCTTCAGTCAATTCATATTTGTAAGCATCGTAGCTTAATTTTGCCCACAAATAACAAAAAATAACAAAAAACAGAGATGCTAATAGAAGGATGGGTATTATTTTCGAACGCAATCCTCCTTTAATAGACATCTCAACAAAAATAGGGGTTCCCATAATCAAAATTGCGATTATCAGGATTACCAATCCAACTTCTAAAAATCTAAAGAAGAACAACCAAACGGCTTTTGGGTCTAGTTTTTCCATAATCAATATTTTACATTATTAAAAGTTTCCGACCTTTTTTAGAGTTTCCAAGACAAATAAATAACCAGGGGTGTTTTTACTTCAAAAGGATCTTTTGGATTTTTCTAAATTCTTTTCTCTGGCGAAATTCTTCTTGTTTCCCCAAATTCCATTGCTGGACAGGCCGGAGGTACCCAACCACTCTTGAATAAACCTCGCAGGACTGTTTAATCACACATTTGGGACAAAAAAAATGTTCCCCGGCCAAATAACCATGATTGGGACAAATTGAAAAGGTGGGTGTAATAGTAAGATATGGTAAATGAAAATTTTCAAAGACCTTCTTAACTATATTTTTAACACTTTGAATATCAGAAATTCTTTCGCCTAAAAAAAGATGTAAAACAGTTCCTCCGGTATAGCGACATTGTAATTCGTCTTGAAGCTTTAAGGCTTCAAAAATATCATCAGTAAAATTTACAGGAAGTTGGCTTGAATTTGTATAGAAGGGCACCTTCTTGGTGCCAGACGTAATAATGTCAGGAAATTTTTCTTTATCAGTTTTTGCTTGACGATAACTTGTGCCTTCGCCTGGTGTTGCTTCGAGATTATACATATTACCGGTTTCTTCTTGATATTTGACCAATCTCTCTCGCATAAAATCTAAGACTTCTAGGGCAAATCTTCTCCCTCTTTTTGAAGCAATATTTTCGCCAATAAAATTTAATAAAGATTCGTTCATGCCCATTAAACCAATGGTTGAAAAATGGTTACCATAATAAGAATCTCTTATTTTTTTAACCGAGGCTAAATAATATTTTGAATAGGGATAAAGCCCTTTTTCCATAAAGCTTTCCAAAGCCTTTCTTTTAATTTCTAAACTTTCTTTAGCTAAATCCATTAAATGGCCTAATCTTTCAAAAAATTCTCTTTTGGTTTTTGAGAGATAACCAAGGCGGGGCAGATTAATGGTTACGACCCCACAACTTCCTGTTAGCGGCGCTGAGCCGAATAATCCTCCGCCTCTTTTGTAAAGTTCTTTATTTGATAATCTAAGCCGGCAACACATACTTCTAAAGTCTTCTGGTTTCATGTCTGATTGAACAAAATTTTGAAAATAATTTACGCCATATTTTGCCGTGGCCTCCCAGAGTGGATCTAAGGCCGAGTTCTCCCAGTCGAAATCTTTGGTGATAGAAACAGTCGGGATAGGAAAGGTAAATGGCCTTCCTTTAGCATCGCCCTCCATTAACACCTCATAAAAAATCCGGTTAAACATATCCATTTCTTCCTGAAATTCACCATAAGTTTCTTTTTGTGGCTGACCATCAATAATTACCGGCTGCTTGGCTAAAAATTCTGGCGGTTTAATGTCTAAAGTCACATTTAAGAAGGGGGTTTGGAAACCAACTCTTGTCGGCACCATGCAATTATACAAAAATTCTTGCATGGCCTGTTTAACTTCTAAATAGTTTAATCGGTCATAGCGAATAAAAGGAGCCAAGAGTGTATCAAAATTTGAAACCGCGTTCGCGCCAGCACTCTCACCTTGCAAAGTATAAAGGAAATTCACTAATTGACCTAAAGCGGTTCGGAAATGTTTTGGCGGTCGGCATTCTAATTTACTAGGAACGCCACCAAAACCACGCAATAATAAATCATAAAGATCCCAGCCCATACAATAACAAGCCAAAGTTTCTAAATTATGAATATGGAAATCCTCATTAGCCGCCGCCTCTCTTACTTCTTTAGGATAAATTTTATTAAGCCAATATTTTTTTGAAATGTAAGAACCAACAAATTGGCTTAAACCCTGAAGAGAAAAAGTCATATTAGCGTTCTCTTGAACCTGCCAATCAATTTCTTGTAAATAACCATCAATTCTTTCGCTCGATTCATCTGCGACGACCACCGCCTCCCTAATTCTTCTTCTCTGTTCTCGATAAAGAATATAAGCTTTGGCTGTCTCTACTAATCCCTCTAAAATTAAAACTTCCTCCACGATATCTTGAATCTGTTCGACCTGAGGAATCTCTTCTTTTTTAAAACGCCTGGCTAAAATTTTAACCACTTTTTTTGCCAATCTTTTTGCCTTCTTACCATCTGCTTCAGCGGTGGCAGTTAAAGCTTTAAAAATTGCCTCTTTAATCCGGCTCTCATCAAAAGGAACAATCATTCCGTCTCTTTTTTTTACTTCTTGAGGAAGAGCCATAATTAAAAAACCAAAAATCAAAAACTAAAAACAAAAAACTATAAATTATTGCTTGGGCTTGAAAACGCCCAAAAATAAAAGATTAGGATTATTGGGGTCAACTAAAAGAACAGATGGCAACCTCCCGCTGGGCAAAGATTTTGTTTGCCAACGTTTACCGCCATCAACTGAACGATAAAAAGCAGAAGCAGTAACATAATAAATTTCATCTGGATTTCGGGGATTAAAAGCAAAAGAAAGAATTTTCACCCGACCAGGTTGAATTAATAATTTATAATCAGACCAGGTCTCACCGCCATCATCAGAACGAAGAATACCGTAAGGACTAAGAATAACCAAAGAATTATTTTTGGTTAAATCAAAAATGGCTAATTCCACCTCACCGGCCCCGGGAAAATTCTGTAATTTTGAACTAATGTTCTCCCAATTTTCTCCTCTGTCTTTTGAAAGCCAAAACCCTGCCCCAACTGTGCCAACATAAAAGTTATTATTTTGGGGATGAACCAAAATCCAGCGGATAGCACCGGGGAAAGCCCTAAATCCCTCACCCCAACTCAAACCGCCATTGGCACTTCTTAAAAGCCGACCGTCAGATAAACCGGCATAAATTTTGCTATTTTCAAAAGGATCAACGATAAGAGCCGTTATCTTAACTCCCGGCGCGCCTTCGAGATAAACCTCTCGCCAATTTCTGGCACAGTCAGTGCTTTTAAAAATGCGATTACCAATACCAGCATAAACCACATTTTTGGCCTTCGGATCAACAGCTAAAGCGTCAATTGAGCCTGACAGAAGCCGGGTCGCCGCCAACCAACTCGCCCCTGAATCATGACTAACAAAAAGACCATTTTCTCTGGTGCCTAAATATAACGTCGAACTATCCTGCGGATCAAAAATAAGGAAATTGGTATTAACATGGGCAATGTTTTGAGGCCGACCAACAGAAAGTAAAGCAACTTGCTGCTGCCAGGCATCCCCTTTATTCAAAGAGCTAAATACTCCACCATCAATAGCCACCGGCTTTATCCTGACACAAGCTGCTCCTAAAAATGTAAAAACCATTAAAATGAAAATAAAATTTTTCAACTTTCCCATATGATTCTTATTATACTATTTTAAATATTCAAAAGTAAATTTTCCAAAGCCAGCTTTTTATTAATATTAACATTAAAATGTTTTTTTGTTAAGAGTAAACCTTCAAGAAATCTCACCAGACGCTCTTTAGAAACAGAAAGAACGAGTTTCTTTATCTCTGATTGGCAAAAAAATAAATTGGGTGACAATCCATAGATACTTAACAGCAGATCTCTAGCTGTCATTTCCCAAATGTCAAGAGCTGGATCTTCGTTTTTGGTCAAAATTTCCACTCTCTCAAAAAATTTTTTTTCA
>CAYVCK010000047.1:0-5679 GCA_964450195.1 uncultured Gammaproteobacteria bacterium | reverse complement strand
ATTGTCTTCAGCCTTTTGGCGAATTCTTTATCACAAAGTAGACAACCACCGGCTGGCGTCGGGTAGTTTTTCAAGCCATATTTTTTTGCTAGTTCTATCTGTGGAGGCCGTCGTCGACCAGAGATAGCATACAATCTCTCTCGATCAATCAATCCCTCTTTTTCCATCTCGGTCTCTTCTAAAAGCTTTGCTGAAAGTGGCCTTAAAATTTTTCCTTCTAATTTTGTTTCTTTTTCAATTAATTTTAAGGCTCTTCTTGTTTGACTCATTGGCCGTTGATCCAAAACCTCGCCGCTAGCAATAAAATCAGCAACCAAGAAGTCTGTCTTTGCCCTCGGGCTCGAATTTTTTTCTATCATCGCTTTTGCCTTTTTCAAAATAAAGATCCGACAATCAAGGCAAGGGTTGAGTCCTTTTCCATAGCCAAATTTCGGTTTTTTAATAATTTTTAAGTATTCAAAGAAAAATTTTCCTTTTCTACAATCAACAAATTTTAAAGGAACTTTTTCAACTTGGCAAAAATTAGAAATATAAGAGGTATCAGCAAAGCAGCTGGCAATAAAAGGTAAGATGAAATGAAGAGCAACAACTTCAATTTTTTGCTCTTTTAAAATTTTTACCACCAACTGACTATCCAAGCCGCCAGAGAAAAGAACTAAAGCTTTTACTCTTTTCATAACCCCCAAAATCACTGTCTTAAAAATTATAACGATCGTTATAAAAAATAAGACGCTATAAGTGAGATAGAATTTAAGCTATTTAAAGGGGGAAAAATCGACGAACTAAGACAAAGGAAATTCCTCCCCAAAGGAGGGATAAAATGATAATTAACTTTCCTTCTTTTTTAAATTCGGGTTCGGAAAGAAGAAATAAACCAAAAATAAGCCCAGCAAAAATAGGATTAAGTAAAGTAATAAGTAAAGCAACAATTGTTAATTTTTGTCGGGAAAGAAAAATTTGATCTGGTGTTGGAACTAGTTTATCAGACATAACAAAAAAATCCAAAATCCTAAATAATATCAAAAATAATATCAAAATCCAAATTCCAAATGTTTTAAACTTTGGTCATCAGAATTTAGGATTTGTTTAGAAATTAGAAATTCGGATTTGGGATTTAACAGTAAAATACTATTTCGTTGAATTTTCGAAAAAGAAATAACTCAGTTAAGGCAAACCTACTCTGTGATTTTGTAAACTACATCTCCTTCCTTGACTGGCTGATCAACCTTCAGACCGATTGCCTCTCCTGACCCGGCTTTATTAACATTTTGGTGTTCAATCTGCATAGAAGAAACAGTTTGGGTAAAATCATGGCCCCGACCAACAATATGGATAGTATCGCCGACTTTTAGTACATCTGAAAGCTCAATCACAGCAACAGAAATTTTCCCAAAATAATGGGTAATTTTGCCAATTTGTTTTTCCATAATTGTTAAAATTTTAAGTTATTTATAACGCAAAAATTTTATGACAATTATGAGAACCGAGCACATAATTTACCTAAAACTGTATTTTAATCTCTCTTTTAACCTTCGAATAGTTTGGCCTCTTTGTTTTAACTTTTTTTCTCTAGCCCTAGCATCTTTTCCATCCTTGTAAGCCTCGTAGTAAATAAGGTCTGATCTAGTAATTTTATGCTCTTTTAAACGTCGCCCTAAATTATTAGTAAACCAAGATAAGTTTTCTTATTTTTTATAATAATATAAACGTAAAACATTTTTGCTTATGTGCTCGGTGAAGGTTTTGTTACTCCGACCACGGTCGGAGACAAAGCCCTTCACTCTCCCTTTATAACCGCCAGCGGCACCACCCTGGCCACCTTTTTAGCCAAACCAGCCCCGTGGACAATATTCACCACATGGTCAATATCTTTATAAGCTTCTGGTGCTTCCTCGGCTAAACCAGCTGGTGAACCACATTTAACAATTATACCAAGTTTGGCCATTTCGCGGATTAAATCTTCACCCCAAATTTTTCTTTTAGCAGCGGCCCGACTCATGGTTCGACCGGCACCATGACAAGTAGAGAAAAAACTCTCTTTTGCTTCTTGGGTACCAACTAAAATATAACTGACGGTGCCCATTGAACCAGGAATTAAAACTGGTTGACCAACTGATTGATAAACTTTTGGTAATTCTGGATGACTCGCTGGAAAAGCACGGGTAGCGCCTTTGCGATGAACAATGACTTTTGTTTTTTCGCCATTAATTTCGTATTCTTCAATTTTGCCAATATTATGGGCGACATCATATAAAACTTTTAAAGGGCGATTTAAAATCTTTTGCCAAGCCTGGCGGATTAAATGAGTAATCACTTGACGATTCGCCCAAGCAAAATTAGCCGCACAGGCCATGGCCCCAAAATAGGCTTGACCTTCTGGCGAATTAAATGGCGCACAAGCTAATTCTCGATCCGGTAATCTAATATTATATTTAGTGATAGACCTGGTCATTAAATGAACATAATCAGTGCAAACTTGATGACCAAAGCCGCGCGAGCCAGTATGAATTAAAATGGTGATTTGATTTAAAGAAAGACCAAAAATTTTGGCAACTTCTTCATTAAAAATTTCTGCGACGCGTTGAATTTCTAAGAAGTGATTACCGCTCCCGAGGGTTCCTAATTGATCCCGACCGCGTGATTTGGCTTTTTCTGAAACTTTTTTTGGGTCTGCTTCTTTTAAAAAACCATAAGATTCACATCTTGCTAAATCTTCTTTTTCTCCATAACCTTGCTCAACAACTCTTTTAGCGCCCTCGGTTAAAACTTTATCCATAGCTGATTTATCTAATTTTATTTTACCGGTTGAACCAACGCCAGAAGGAATAGCCCGATTTAGCTCGGTGGCTAATTTTTCTAAATGAGGTTTAATTTCTTCGTAGGTTAAATCAGAAAGTAATAATCTCGTGCCACAGTTCACGTCATAACCGATTGAACCAGGTGAAATGACGGCTTCCGGACCGGTGGTGGCATAAACACCACCAATGGGCGCGCCATAACCTTCATGAACATCGGGCATGACCATCGTATATTTGACAATGCCTGGCAGTGTGGCGGTATTAACTAATTGTTCTAATGATTTATCCCGAAAAACTTGCTCAAGCATTTTATCATCAACGTAAATTCTAGCAGGTACGCGCATATCAGTCCGAAATGTCTCCGGAATCTCATAAAGATAATCCGAGATTTTTTTAAGATCTTGTTTAGTGATCATACCAAAATTGTTTAAAAAATTGAGTTTGAAAAACGAAAATTTTTTAACTATAATTTTGTGTACCCACTCACTCCCAGCATTTTTTCAAAAATGCTGGTTAAGGAAAAGTTTTATAGAAGTTGGAATTCAAAAATGAAAAACACCAATTTTCTTTGAGTAAATCATTTTACTTTTGAGTGAGGGGGTAATGATTTTGTATCTGCTCAAGCTGTGCCTTTCGACAAGCTCAGGGCTTGTTTTCGCAGACAAAATCTATTAAACATCAAAAACAACAGTTGCCTGCCAAAGATTATTGATTTTTTTTATCTCTAATTCGTGCCAAGTGATGGCTTTAATTTCAGTTTCAAAAGTTTTTATTTTCTGACCAAAAATTTTACCTTCTAAACCTTTTTCGGTTATTTTTTTAAATTCTGCTTTTGTATAAACCACGTCATTTAAATCTGTCTGATAAATTACTTCACTTAAAAAATCAATCAAAAGATTTTCTAAATTCTCGGCTTTAATTTTTATTTCTTCCACTGACGCTGTCTGATCAATTATAATCGGTTTTGTTGCCTCAACCATAGCCGCTAAAATATTATTAAACAATTCTTCTAATAAACGGCCAAAAGCGCGAATTTTCAGGTCTGCCGTGTGTTCCAAAATTTCATACTTCATATTCTACTACAAATTACAAATCTATTACCAATATACGAATATTTGAAATTTAAAATTTTGGGATTTATTTAGAAATTAGAAATTTGGAATTGAAATTTAAATAACATACCTTCCTTTTAACTGATCGCCAATCACCATTCCCCTATCTAAGGTAATGACCCGTCGTTTGAGATAATTAACCACCTCTCGATTATGGGTAACTAAAAGCATGGTTGTACCTAATTCATTAATTTTTGTTAATAATTCAATAATATCACGAGTGTTGATTGAATCAAGATTGCCGGTTGGCTCATCAGCCACTAAAATTTTTGGTCGATGAACAAGAGCTCGGGCAATAACCACCCGTTGTGCTTCGCCAGCTGAAAGTTGATGTGGCCAATAACGACTTTTCTCTTCCAGTCCAACGATTTTTAAAACCTGAGGGACAATACTTTTTATTTTTTTGTTTGCCGTATCAACCACTTCTAAAGCAAAAGCAACATTCTCGTAAACTGTCTTTTGAGCAAGCAACTTAAAATCCTGAAAAACTACACCAATCTGCCGCCGCAGAATCGGAATCTCATTAGGTCTAATATCGCTAATATCCCAATCGCCAATAATAATTTTTCCGGCACTTGGTCGTTCTTCAGCAATCAATAGTTTAATTAAAGTTGTCTTGCCGGCTCCTGATTGACCAACAACGGAAACAAATTCACTTGGCTTGATATGAAAAGAAACATCCCTTAAAGCATAAACATTGGGTGGATAAAATTTAGATATATTGACGAATTTAATCATGGTAATATTATAACATAATAATATTTTAACATTTAATTATTCTTTAGAAAAGCCTTCTTTAGAAAAGCCGGAGAAGGGATTCGAACTCCTGACTTGTGGTTTACCGCACCCGACATGCCTTAAGCCACCCGTCGGAGTCGAACCGACAACCTATCGCTTACGAAGCGATTGCTCTACCGATTGAGCTAGGGTGGCATGTCAAGGCGGACGGGCGAAACCGCTACTCTACCACTGAGTTACTCCGGCTTGCTTTATATTTTACCAAAATTTTCAAAAATTTTAAGTTTTTAACGAGGAAATTTTTGTTAGAATTTTGAGTATCCCGCACTAATCTATCCGTGAGATAAATTTTTATTAAAGGTCAGCCCTTCTTTGAGACTTAGTGCCGGGATTACCACTTAAAACTTGTTTTGTCGAAACGATTTTTTTGGCGGCTAAAATTTTAATTTGTTTTAAAATTTGACGATGACGAGCCAAACTTTTTGTCCCCGTGGCATCTGCTATCACAAAAACATCATAATCACGCATATAAGCATCTAAAGCAGTGGCTAAAACACAAAAATCTGTGTAAATACCAACAAGAAAGATTTTAAAAATTTTATTTTTTCTTAAAATTTTATTTAATTTGGTGTCAAAAAAAGCACTGTATCTTTTTTTCTTAATCACTAAATTTTTTTTGCCCGGTTTTAACTCATCTATATATTCTACTCCTTTTGTTCCCTTTAAAGCATGACAACCCCACTTTTCAAATTCTTTGTCTTTTTTAGAGGAATGAAAATCTTGGATAAAAATAACTAACCATTTTCTTTTTTTAAAAAAATCAATCAGTTTTTTAATCTGACAGATAATTTTCTGGCGGTTAAAAATATCTATGATAAATTCTTTTTGTACATCAATAACCAATAAAGCTGATTTCATGTTTTTGTCATTTATAATATTTTATATTTATAATATTTTATAACTAATATTTTATAATTACCACATTCAATTTGCAAGTGCAACCTGTGGATAAAAAAATTTAGTTTGTAGAG
>CAYVCK010000046.1:3501-5767 GCA_964450195.1 uncultured Gammaproteobacteria bacterium | reverse complement strand
CTTTCCCAATCTTATTATAATGCCAAATAGGAAAAATAAAAACTGCCTGGTGGACAATTTTTAAAAAGTGTGATGAGGTGATGAGATGATCGAGATCGTGGAGTACCAAATCTGTGCGACCCGTGCAGACACGCGTTTAGTGTCTTCCAGCTCATACCAGCTGCTTCATCCTTAGAGATGCCTTGCTTCCTCAACTGATCTCTGAGTTTTGTCGCAAAGAGATGTAGCGACTGACTGAACAAGAACTTCATGCGTTCACGCGCTTGCATGAATGTAATTATATTCTTGAACTCAATCGCACTCTCAAAGGCGTGGGTTTGCTTTTCAGACCAGATGACTTCCGCCTGCTTTATCTGTGCGAACAGATAGGTGTTCGGATCATCCGCGTAGGACTCTCCAAAAACACTGAACTGTCCGGGTCGCAGATGGCCATATCGCCGAACGAGCTCCTCTCGGGTAGTCAAGCCGTTTCGACATGCCACCAAATCGGCCCGCAACTGCCCGCTCACCGAATTGATGTGTCCGGCGATGAGATCGTTGAGGTTCTCTTGCGGGTGCATCTCCTCGAACTTGTTCTTCCAGTAGAAAGCGAGCCGCGCGACACGAACGAACATCTCCGTGCCATTGGCAACATGTTCGAGGATGGCACCGAGCGGTGCATTACTCATAGACATCGTGCGTTGCTCGTAGTTGGTCGTGAACGCATCGAAGGTCTTCGCTTGTGTCATGGACACTTGCGAGAAAACCATGTCAATGCGTTGGAACGCGTCTCGAACGATACGCTTATTTTATTTCGGGGGACAGTCCCGGGATTTAAAAGCAATAATTACCCCGATCCGGAAATTTTGTTCATGACGAAAGCTATAAAATAATCCTTTTTTCGCGTCAATAAAGCTTCTTCTCAAAAGATAGAAATCTATAAATCTCATAAACCGCTATAAATTTATCAATTCTTTTTCCCTCAACTCCATCTTTCTTCGATCTTTTTCTTTTCGATGGCCAAAACCGAGAAGATGAAGTAGGCGGTGAGTGATTAAAATTTTTAATTCTTTTTT
This sequence comes from uncultured Gammaproteobacteria bacterium, assembly GCA_964450195.1. GTDB lineage: Bacteria > Patescibacteriota > Patescibacteriia > UBA2591 > CALHIP01 > CAYVCK01. The sequence goes on along the minus strand of CAYVCK010000046.1, from coordinate 4,712 downwards.
AAAAGCATGCCCTTGTTCTTTGGTCTGCTTTTTTGCCTGTTCTAAAGAAACAACTATTTCACCTAAAAAATTATTTTCGCCGGCAAAAGACAAAACATCGGTTGACCTGTTTTTTTTTAGATAAATTTGATTAAGTTTTTTAATTCTTTTATTGTTTACCAAAACTAAAGAAAGATCTTTCTTAATTTTTAGTTTTTGAAAAAGTTTTTTAACAAAGTTTTCTATTCCTTTCCGAGAAATTCTGATTTTTGTCAAATTGTTGATTTCAATCATTTTTTATCAATTCGCGAAAGATACAAATATATCGCGAATTTTATGAATAATTATTTATAAATGACTGTATTATTGTCTAACCAACCTTCTATTTTAAAAATATAATTTTTTTTCTCCTCAACTAATTGAAAATCGCCACTCTCTAAAGATAAAATATAAACTCCGCTCTTTTCGTCGGCTGGCCCTCGAACTCCAACAAAGGCCACTTTGTCTTCCTTTGGAGAAAATTTAAAATTACCGAATTGCCATTGTTCAATAAAATTAAAGTGTTCAGTTGGATAACTGAATTTTTTAATTATATTGTTGTTTATTAAATCCAATAATATTATCTCTTGTTTCTGTTGCTCTTGTTGTTGAAGTGTAGGTAATCTATTATAAACTATTTTTTTGAGATCAAGTGAAAAACTAATGCCATTAAACGCACTATCAATAACTCGAGAAATTTTGTTATTTTTTAAATCTATCTGACACAGATCTCTGTAAAGAAAAAACATTATATAACCACCAAGATCAGGAGGTGTAAAGGCAAAATACAGATATTCTCTGTTTTGGGCCAAAATAGAAATTTGATCCACCACTGTTTCGCAAAATGGTGACTCTACTTCGCCAATGATTGTTTCATCGCGAAGAATATTAAAAACAGAGTTGAGTTGATATGGCGGTTCCTTAGAGTATTCACAATCTCCTTCAAATTTTAGTTTAAAAGTTATTCGAGGTATAACTACTTCTTGTTCCTGATTTTTAAGTATTGGTTCTGTCTGTTTGTTTTCTAAATAATTTTCTCTTTCTAAAGTCTTTTTTTCATCTAAAATAATTGGCTGTTGTTTTTCCTCTTGCAAGTTTTTAATTATTAAATAAGCCAAGCCGCCTCCAATTAAAAAAAATATAATAATGATAACTAATGCAACGCTACCTTTTTGCATAATTTCATAAATTTA
>CAYVCK010000046.1:0-3401 GCA_964450195.1 uncultured Gammaproteobacteria bacterium | reverse complement strand
CGGTTGAATTTCTTCTAAAAATTTAAAACTTTTTATCATCATCAAAAAGGTTGATTTAAAGCTTGCCTCTTTTTTGGCGCCTATATTGTAAGTAAAAGCAAAGATTTTATTTTCTTTACCAATGTATAAAGTTAAACCATCTAAACTCCAAACTGCTTCCTGGTTATCAACAATCATTTTTCTCAACTTATCAGTCTCTAACTCTTTAACTTGTTTTTTATACCAATCAACTACTGATAGATCCTCTGGATTATCTTCAACAACTAAACTAAAAAATTCGCCTATTTCTGTAGAAATTATCACTTCTTTTTCTCCACTTTCTAGCATCACATTCGGAAGCCAGGGGGTAGGATAAAAGAGAGAGTAGTTATAAGTCTTATTAGTATAAGTTCTGACCAAATCAGAAGCAGCCAATCGGTCACCTGGGCCAGATAAAGGTGAATAAAGATGAATAATCTCTAAGCCATCTAAATAGGTATCAAGGTCAGTATCAGGATTATTCTTATCTGTCCGATAAACAACCTCTTCTTCGTCAGTTAAAGCATCCTTGTCAGTATCAGGACTAGAAAGAATACCAGGGGCAATTTCTTGATATTCGGTTGGCTGAATCAACTTCTTGATTTTTTCTCGAGAAATTAAAACAGCATAGGTCTGGGAAGGAAAATAACTAAGCTGACAAGTTAATTTGTTTCCTTCAGTGTCAACTTCAGTTGGCAACAAAATAATCCAATAATTTTCCTGAAGATAGCCAACCCTTAGATCGTCTTTCCAGAATTTTTCTATTTCCTCTTCTTGATAAAAAATTGTCAGTCTAACAGGTTTTATCAAAGAAGGAGGTGGTGAAATTTTAAAGATACCACTAATAATTTTGTACCTATCTTCTGGTTCAATGGTAACTTCTTTAGCGGTCAGACTTAACTTGCTATTAAAAGGAACTGCTCCTTCTGGTAAATAGAGCTCTGCTCGACCGACAATTTCTTCGTCTCTTCTAAGTTCTGCTTTTTTATTTCGGGGGACAGTCCCGGGATTTAAAAGCATTTATTGATGCGGGTTATATTTCAGACTTAAACTCAAGCTGTGTAGAATCCTGATCTTGAAAAAAGTCGATTAGTAGTTAGATCTTAATTATCGCTAGGAGGGTTGAACCTGGATTCTGCTTTTGTAAAGCGATTTTTTTTCTGAAAAGATGAGAGATTTTTGAGACCTCTGAAGCATTGGCAGGGCTAAAAAAGTTCAAAAAAATTATTGAAATTACTTTAAAGTACGATGATAAAAGGCCAGTAATCTCGGGATTAAAAAGAATTTCCAAACCTGGCCAGAGAATTTATTTTAGCTCCAAGAAAATAAAAAGAGTCAAGGGAGGTTATGGAATAGCAATTATTTCCACCTCAAAAGGTTTAATGACTGATAAAGAAGCCAGGAGACAAAAATTAGGAGGGGAAGTAATCTGCGAAATTTGGTAGAGCATTTCCCTCACTTCTAGTAAATGAGTAAAATAAGTAGAAGGAGATAAAAAAGCTCTCCAGATGAACTAAAGACCTTTTGTCCAAAATTTTGGACCTGTGTGAGTAGCCACAGAGGACTAGCTACACACTCACTGACAGATTTTGATCATCACATTTTTAACTTCTTCCTGATCCCTTTCGTGGAGGGTTGAGGAGTAAAGGGGGTCCCTGCCGCGAGAGAGAAGATATCCGGCATAGTCTACTTTACAAACCTTCTCGGCATATTCCTGCAAAATGGAGATTATTGAAGGGCAACCGATTCGTTCTAAGGTTCCCAGGATAGTACCACGGACTGAACGGTCAGGATCAAAAACGATCTCATCCCACAACAACATTTCAGCGAGTTGCTGGGCGTGTTGAGACTCGGCGAATTCTTCCACAATGTTCACGAGATGAAAGACAGGAGAACCAAACGTACCTTCTTCCTCCCCCTTAGGGAGTTTCCCTGCCTTCTGGCGAGTGAAGAGTTCATTTAGAATTGAGTTTACAACAGCTTCGGAACCATGCCTCCTAACCAGATTTTTAAAGTTCTTTTTAAGGTTCATATTTCGCCCAAAGGCGTCCTTGCCTTTCTTAAACATCTGATTGATAAGGTTCTGTATTTTCATCAATTTTACCTCCTTTCAATTCAATTTTTATTTAAAGCTGACTGATGGACCTCTCAGCTTACATTTCCATTATATATCTGAATTTAATTCTTGTCAAGAGTATGTACAAGATGAGTAGATCGGAAACACTTTTGAGAATTCAAAGGACGTCTGTAAGTTATAATAGCGTTGTTCCTCTCTTGCCGAGCTAAAAGATTAAGAGAAAATCACTTCACTTTAAACCAAGAACGCCAAAGATCTCTTTATCTAGACAATTGTCAAAAGCCATTGCTTTTAAAAATCAAACACCATTCAGAAACTTAAATCCTATTATCAGCTATCGAAAGTTAACCTATCAACTCTCTAGAGCGGGAAAAACTCTTGAAAATTTTGCAAATATAGATCATACTATACCATAGGTAAAGCTTGAAAGATCGGATCCAAAGTGGTATCATTTATCTATAGAGACTGCTTTAAGAACAATGAATAGATTGAGATTGAATTGAAATGTAGATATCTTTGTGGTTTTAAATAGTAGACCTAAAATCTCTAAATAAAAACTCTTGAAGACTTTAACTTCTTTAAGGAAAGAAGTTAATGAAACCTGTTGGTGGTTAGATGAAGAACAAAGGGCTTAAAAACGGCTCGAAATAAAGGAAAAAACAGGATAAGAAAAACGAGTTAAAAGGGATCCAACAATTTGTTCTGATAGCTGGCAAGGTGATCGTGGTATTACTGGAAAAGATTACCCTTTTACCTTAGTAATGTTTGGAAATACAATCAAAGAGTTCTATCTTTTAAAAACAAGAAGACCTTTCATTTAAACGAATATTTAAGTTCAAAAAAATTAAACTTTACTCTGTTATATTTCTAGCTTTTTGCTATAATTTACACATATATATTAAATAAAAGTGGGATTAATTAAATTAATCCACTAATTAAGGGCACTAATTTCGAGTCATTTTCGAAATTAGGGCAATTGAGGGTTATATATGCTTTACCAAAAATCAAAATGGCAACTAATGATATTTAGCCTGGTTCTGGGACTAATTCTGGTTTTATCAGTCTCTACGGTATTTGAAAATACCAAAGTCACTGCTTCAATCAAAGAGGCTTCCAAAGAAACTTTTCAAGCTTTTAAGGAATTTGGTCAATGGTTAACTGGAATTTTAAAAGAAATTTCCAAAAAGGTCACCAAACCCTTTGAGAGAAAAGAAATTGTTGAAGAAGTTCCCCAGTTTCTGCCATTAGAGGAAGAGGTTTTTGAGGAAATTCCCACTCCACCAAAAGAGGTTGAGAAACCAAAAGA
>CAYVCK010000045.1:0-5879 GCA_964450195.1 uncultured Gammaproteobacteria bacterium | reverse complement strand
TAAAATAAGAAAGATTCTTGGCGAGCCCAAAATTATTGGTGATGTATATATTTGGCAATATAATAAATAAATATGAATTTATCAGACGAACTTAATTTGAGATTAGAAAAAATAGGGAAGGTGTTTGATATTAATAAAATTTTATCTCTGAAAATAGACAGGGATTATTAGATAGATATTATCGAATTAATAAAATTCCCTATTATCTTTTTCATACGAACAAGCGTCTTATTCATATGGGCATTAGTCGGGACGGAAAGTTTAAACAAGAAGATTTATTAGAACAAGTAAAAATTATTGAGAATTATATTAGAAAGATGAAGCCGAGGAAGGTTTTAGAATTATCTGTGGTAAAAGGAGGAAATTCCATTTATTTGGCTCAAAAATTTCTCAATGTGAACTTCTACGGAATCGATATTTCTAAAACTAATCTGAGATACTCTTTTGATGAGGCAAAAAAGGTGATTAATTTTTTCCCTGGTTTTGGTGATTAGCCGGTGATGAGCAAACTCAAGTCCATTATCAAAGGTCATAGTTTTTCTTGTCTCGGCTGGTAATTGACTAAACTTCTCCTTGATAATTTTTGCCCTCTCTTCAGCGGTTCTATCTCTAGTTCTTAAGATAATGATGAATCTTGTTTTTCTTTCGGTCAAGGTGGCCAAAGATTGAGAGCGGCCCTGGAAAAAGATACTATTTCCTTCCCAATGGCCAAATTGTCTTCTTTTTTCCACAACTTTTGGTCTTAAAGAAATATCGACTCGATTGGGAATCTTTCCTTTCTGGTGCTTTCTTCCATGTTTTTTCTGTCTCAGCCGATGGGCTCGCCTAAGATATTGTTTCAAATTTTCCTTCCCTGCTCTAGCTAAGTAGAGATACTGATAAATACTTTCGTAATTAAGATACCAGCCGATTTCCATTCGCATTCTTCCTTCAATTTGCTCTGGCGACCAACCGAGTCTGAGTTTCTCTAAAACATATTCTTTAAGTTCCGGCTCTTTGTCTAAGTACCTCTTTTTTCGGCCTCTTGCTTTTCTTTGGCAAGCTTTCTTTTCGGCTGTATCGGGTAGGTACTCATAGAGTCGGTGATGACCATTTCTCTTCAGTTCTCGGCTAATCGTTGATTTGTTTCGACCAAGTAAAAGAGCGATTTTCTTTTGTTTTTTACCTTTTCTCAGAAGCAAGAAGATCCGCTCTCACTCTTCTTGCCTGAGTTGAGTATATTTTTTAGTCATACAACTTGAGTATACCACTCAAAGTTGCACTTCTAAATTGAACTTGGGTGTGCTATGAGATTAGCTATCAATGTGTTAATACGTTGATGCTTGGGGTGATGAGTAATTTTTTCATAATAATGTTGATTACTATTTTTAAATTTTAAAGTTAACAATTTTATCTTGTAAGGGATATGCAAAAATTTAGGGGCAGGTATGACATTTCTAAATAGTTCAACTATAACTATGACATTATCACATAGCTATGACAGGTTTAGTGAAAGGGTTTACATTTTAACAAGTTTTTGATAAAATTAAAACAATGATGGTGACTGTAGCTTAGCGGTTTAAAGCGCCGGGTTGTGGCCCCGGAGAGCGCGGGTTCAAATCCCGTCAGTCACCCCACAAATTTAAATTTTCTTTTGAATATTTTGAATAAAATTTTTCAAAAAATATAAAACTAAACAAATAATAAGCTCTAACCACGTCCGCTCGTCCACCCTGACTATTAAAAAAGGTGAGCCCAATGGCTCGTTTTTTGGTCTTGACAAATAGTGGATAAAGCCTAAAATAAATTATTAAAAAGGATTATTAAAAAGGAGGGTGATATGATAGACATTAGAGACTTTCAGGTTTATTGCAATTACGATCCGACGAAAACACTCGATGAGAACCTGGTTTCAATTTTCAAAGTTCTCAAGGTCTTCCAGTGTTCAGGATCATTGTAGCCAAGAGAAATTTGGACGGTAATTTATTAACCGCTGAAGCCGTCACTCCCGGATCGTTAACCGGTCTAGGCACAGGCGTTGTGGTTGAGGGCGCTTTAAAATGGGATTTGGAAAATTTAGGACTGGAATTTAACCTGGCCATTACTGTCAGTATTTTTGTGGGTACTGCTCTTAATGGCCAAACATTAAATGTTCTTCGCTCTACCACCGGTACTGGTGGCTGGACAAATTATGGCATTGTGCCGCCAGCCACTTGCGTGGTCACAAATGGCTACTGCACTTTTCAAGCCACTAAAGCTTCTTTTTACGCAGTAGTTCGGACAATTGTTGCCGCAACAACTGGTGGAGGGGGTGGTATTATTCCATTGATGATTTCTAATGAAAGATTAGATGCATTTTCAGAAAACAGCGCCATCATTACTTGGACAACAAACTATTTAGCCACCAGTTATATTATTTATTCTAAAGAAGGCGAATCTCACACTTTAAATTTGGCTGATACGAGTGGCACGCTGCCTAAATATAGTTACGCTAATACCACACCTGAATATAACCTTGATCCAAAAGTTACTAATCATACCGTAGTGATTACTGGTTTAACTCCAAGTACTAAATATTATTATCGTATTGTTTCGCGAGGGCGAGGATATTTAGCCTACAGTTCAGAATATAGTTTTACGACAACTCAAGGAACAACGCCAACAGAAGAACAAATCACCAAAAAAACTACCCCTCCGACTCCGCCAACACCTCTAACTTCACCAACACCAACCCCGTCAGTTGGTCCAAGCCCAACTCCAACGCCAACTCCACTTGCTGGGCCAGGGGAAGTAACGCCGCCAACCCCAACTGAAGAAATTATGCCAGCAACTGAAGGAGAAACATTGCCTGGTGAAACGCTTAGTCCAGAAACAGGTGCGCCAGGCGTACCTCTGGTAGCCGCTGGTTCATTAGCAGCTACCGGTAGTTTGGCGATGCTTTGGCAGGGTATTACTAGTTCTGTTTTCCGAACACTTATCACTATTTTATCTCTGCTCATTTTAGCTTTCTTAATTCTTAATGAGATTAAAAGAGTGAGAAAAAAGAAAATGAAATAAAAGAAGAATGATTTAAATAATCATCAGCAAAAAGTCCCTTTTTTTGAGAGGGCTTTTTATTTATTTTGATTTTGATATAATTTTTTTATGGTTTTTTATGGCTTGGAAAAATTTTCTTTAATTGAATGGCCGGGAAAAATTTGTGCCGTTCTTTTTGTTGGTGGTTGTAATTTTAGATGCCCCTGGTGTTATAATCGGGACCTTGTTTTAAATTATAAAAATTTACCAGCTATTTCCGAAAAAGAGGTTTTAAAATTTTTAAAATCGCGGAAAAAATATCTTGATGGTGTGATGATTAGCGGCGGAGAGACATTACAAAATCAAAAACCAGAGCACAAAACAAAAAGTTTTGTGCTCGGCCGAGCCCATACGTATGGGCTCTGGTCAAATATCAAAAATCAAAAATACAAATTAAAAAATAAAAAATATCTCGATGATTTGACTAGGTTTATTAAAAAAGTAAGAAAAATAGGATTAAAAGTTGGTATTGAAACCAATGGTTCTAATCCAGTAATGCTTAAAAAATTGATTGATGAAAAATTAATTGATTTTGTGGCCATGGATGTTAAGGCGCCAATTTCGTCAAAATTTTCAATCCGCCAACTGGCGGAGCAGGAAAATTTTGTTACGAAATTGAGCGTCCGCCGTAGCTTGAAGAGCGAAGGCGAACAGCCCCAATCTAAATACAAAGAACTGACAGGCGTAAAGAAAGTTGATTTGGAGAAAATAAAAAAGAGTATTGAAATAATTAAAAATTCTGGTTTAGATTATGAATTCCGGACGACTTATTGCCCGCTTTTGTCAGAAGAAGATATTTTAGAAATTGCTCAAGAGTTAAAAGGAGCTAAAAGATTTGCTTTACAAGTTTTTCGACCAACCGAAACTTTAATTAATCCAAAATTAGCAAAAATAAAAGCGCTGTCTAAAGAAGATTTAGAAAAAATCGGCCAGAAAATAAAAGAAAATTTTGGGAAATTTGAAATTCGGGGGTAAAACCTATTAAAATACCAATTTTTAAAAATCGCGCCCAACGATTCTTTTGTTATGCCCCATAATGTTTGCTGATAAAAGAATTTAAAAGAAGGATAAAGTTTAATTTTTTAGACCAAAAATATTAACAACTGGTGATGAAATAACTAATAGCATATTCTCTTAGCTTTACTGCCGAGCAAAAGAGAGGTCATAACCCGCATTTAGTCAATAAGAGTGCGTCTGAAAAATGGGTACTTGACAATTAGAATAAGATAATTAGAATTCTTAGAATAAGAAGATTGAAAAGTCGAGCCTCAGTTGCTGGTCGAACAACTGATGAAAATCGAAAAGTTATTAACCTGGTTTATTGTATAGGAATTTCAATAATTCCTATACAAGCCCGCTCTAATTTTACCTTTCCAAGCAAGATAAAATAGGTAGTAAAGAAAAACTTTGTTAAACCTTCGTGGCACAGAGGGCGAATAGCCCCGAGTGAGCCGATCTGCCCGCTTCGCCTTGCGAAGCAAGGCGGGAGGCGAGCGAGTGTGCCACCTCTGGATTATCTCGTCCCGAAATCGTTTGAGCGAAGCGAATTACGGTTTCGGGGATCCCGTTATTTTGCCGATGTGAGATAATTCTCAAAGAAAGAGAACATTATCAAACGGACGGGATCCTCGAAAATTTATTGCCTCATTTTATTCGGCAAAATTTTCGGGACAAAATTAGGGCGGGATAGCGTATCCCGACGTGGTCGGGATGCCTATGTGCAAACTCGACTTCGCGGCCTTAAAAATGAGAAAAATAACTTTATTGCGGAGAATTTTTCAATTGATTTTTTTCTTTTTAATTCTTTATGGTGGGTTTTTAGGTATAAGGCAAATTGATATTTCCGCTTTGCCTTTTATTGAGCCTCCGCCAGGTTTTAAAATCGAAGAAAGAATTGAGCCTTTAAGACCGGCCGCTGGCTATACCCAGATTTTTGATACTTCTCTACCTTCAAAAACTTGTCGTTTTGTTGTTCAAGAGCCACGCCTTTTTCGAGCCTGTGCTCTTCATTTTTTTTCTGAGAGTTTAACCTGGCTGACACCTTTAAAATATATTTTGCCTCATCTTTTTTTGTTTATGGTTTTGGCTTTTCTTTTGGGAAGATTTTGGTGTGGTTGGCTTTGTCCTTTAGGATTTATCTCTGATATTTTGGGGATAATCAGAAAATATTTAAAATTAGCTTATTTAAACTTACCAGAAACTATTCAGGATTTTTTGACAAAATTTAAATATGGATTTTTAGTTTTTATCGGGTTGGTTTCTTTAGCCATTGCTTTTCCGGTCTTTTCTGCTTATCAAAAAGAATTTTTTTTAGTCGGTTGCCAGACCTGTCCAGGAAGAATTTTATTTCCTCTCCTGGGCGGAAAAATTCCTGTTTTTTATTCTTTTAATTCACCAATTTTAATTTTCTTTTCTTTGCTCGGAATTTTATTTTTACTCGTGTTTCTAATGAGTTTTTTTGTCAGAAGATTTTGGTGCCGAATTTGTCTTTCCGGGGCTTTAGTTTCCTTTTTTAATTTAGGCGGAGCGATAACGCAAGAAAAGGATGTTTTAAAATGTACAAAATGCGGAACCTGCGCCAGGGTTTGCCCGGTCCAAAATAAAAAAATTTATCAATCCCGCGCTCTTCAGAAAGGAGAAAAAACGGTCTATCTTCTTGATAAAAATTGTCTTCACTGTTTTAAATGCGTTGAGAAGTGCCCAACCACCGATTGCCTAAAAATAAAATTCTTTGGCAAAACCTTATTTAAATCAGAATTTAAATAATAGGAGGGTATTATTAAGGAAATGGAACAAGGTGTAAAATAGGTATATATTACGTAGTA
>CAYVCK010000044.1:0-5897 GCA_964450195.1 uncultured Gammaproteobacteria bacterium | reverse complement strand
CCACCCGCCTCACCCTGAAGCGGAAGCGAAAAGCCTGCCCCGTAGTTCCCGACAAAGTCGGGATACTTCGGGGGACTATTTTCCGCCAGAGGCGGACCTGTCTTGGGCATGACAAGTTTTTTCCCTGTCCCGTAGCGAGCTTGCGTTCTGCTACTGGGGTTTGGCGGCAAATTCAATTTCCGGTTTTATCCTTTCAAACATTTTAATATGTCCTTGCGTATTCGGGTGCAATCCGTCAATCAAGTCGTCATTATTCAGTAAATTATTGATTGGGATAAATTTCAAATTATTTTTTGAGCAAAAAACTTCAATGATTTGGTCAAATTTCTTTATTCTTTCATTCGTATATGTTTTATCAGTATTCCAAGGAATCGGCTTTGTTTTTGATTCATCAACCGGAGTCAACCCAATAAAAATTATTTTGGGAGTAAATTTTTTTGCGATTTCGTGAAGTTTTTTAAGATTACCCATAAAATCATCTTCGGAAATCCGATTGCTGTTGGTTGAATGAATAAATTGAGCATCATTTGCCCCAATTGCAAAAACAATTATATTTGGCTTTCGAACTTTTACCTCATTCTCAATTCTCCCTAGTAAATCCTCGGTAGCATTCCCAGAAATACCAAGATTATAAATATCAATATCATATTTTTCGCCGAAATAAACCTTTAGACGTTCTACCCACCCACCTCTTTCAAAATCACTTGCACCCCACGTTATACTATCGCCAAAAATACAAATTTTCATATTTTTTGGAATTATTGAATTTCGTATTTTGCTTCTTCATTCCCTAAATTTTTAACCGAGTCAATGGCAATTTCATAATCCCCGAAGGTCCAAATTTTTCTCAACTTATCAACCGTAACAATCGGTTTGAAATTAAGAGCCGACAAAATTTTTCTAACTTGCTCAATGCTTTCTATTTTCGTTTCAAATTCATCGCAATAATGACTTTTGCCATTTTCATCAAAATGCCAATTTTTATAGTTGATTGAATATTTTCCATCAGCATCTCGCAACCTCAACCATTCCGCCACTGGTCGCGTAGCGAGAAAATCTCTATGGGCCGGAGAAAAATATTCATCAATCTGATGCTTTTCAGCTTGAAAATTGCCATTCGCTTTCAAAAATTCTATTAACGGTTTAGGATTTTCTACATTAACTTGTATTTCAATTTCAAGATTGTTATTTGCCATAACTTTATTTTAGTAAATCTTCAATGGACACATTTAACGCCTTGGCGATTTTCGCCATAATATATACAGTCGGTTTTGTAACTACTCCGCTTTCAATTTTTGAAAGAGTAGTGTATTTAACGCCGGATTTTCTGGCTAAATCGTCCTGCGTTAAATTGAGCTTTACTCGCAATTTTTTGACGTTATCCCCAATTGTATTTTTATCACTTGCCATATCTTCAAAGTTTTGATAGCATAATATTAGAATGATGTTTGATTTCATTTTTATACTATCAAAAAATATGGATTTTAGCAACAGAAATAAGAAAAGCCCGCTTCTGGCGTTCCGCGAAGCGGAACAAAGACAAAAAATTCAATTTTTGCTTCAAAATCGGCTGGCGAGCCCGCGTAGCGGGCGAGCCAGCAACAACTTTTTCCAACTGGCGGTGTCTTTTGGACGAAGTTAGAACTTTCTTTGAAGAAAATCCTGACATTGACTTTTGATTGTCGCTCTGCGGCCAACAATCCCGCCCAGCGTTTCCGCCCGCCTCCGCTTCGCTTCGGCGAGCAAAACAGAAAAATTTTCTAAACATTTTTTTATCCGCCCCCTCACAAAAATTTTTTTCAGTTAAGGAAACGAAAATTTTTCTGTTTTGATATTCTGCTAACGCAGAATTGCAGAAACGCTCCCCACCCAGTCCGCCTTCGGCGGACAACAGACGGGCAAAAATTCATTGGTGGGGATGACACTCAGACCCCCTTTTCTTTTTGCCCGCCTGCTCTTTGGCTTTGCCAAAAATTTTTCAGAAGGCGACGGGCTAAAAAAGCAGTGGTTAAGTTCAATTCTTCAATCTCTTAAATACAGATATTCAGAATTTCTACCCATGCCTGCCATATCAAGAGCATATTTTTCTGGTAAGTTATCAACTTCCTTTATCTCCCAATAAGGATGGTATGGTTCCAGTTCTTTATTCGTCAGTAATATAATTGGGATATTTTCTTTTTTCAATTGCTTGAATAAATCAATTTCTGACTGCTCAAATTTTTCTGATACCCTTGAAAAAACAAGATAACAATCAATATTCAAATTTTCAATTTTATCCCTAACGACTTTGAGATTATCAACATCTTTTTGATCAATAACTCCGCCTTCACTTTTGCATTCTCCAATACCTAATTGGATTTTATCTCTCCGTTGATATTGTAAAATACAAAAATCAATCTCGCAAGATATATTCCCGTTTCCTAATTTTGAATGGTCAAAAATTCTCAAAAATACTAATAAGGTTAAAATGACTGGGATAGCACCTTCTTGATTATTGTCTTTTGCAAAGAGTCCACTCTTTCTAAATTTCCAATCTCCCCTATTCTTTAACTGTAAACTGGTTTTATTATCATCACCACAATAATTACAGGTCCATATATCATCTATTTCTTGCAATGATAGCCAATTAGAAAGCTTGCAGTGGTTACAAATAAGTTCGAGACCTGATCGCAAAAAATCTTTTTTCATCAGAAAATCAAAAACATTATGAGTCGTTAGTTTAGGAGTTTCCCTTGCTTCAATATAAAGCTTTTCGTGTTTTTCAAACTCTCCATTCTCCCATATTGTACTCGTCCCCCTTCCTCGGCTAATGCACTCATCAGTTTTTAAAGTTTGGAGCAGTTTTCTTACGCCATTGATTTTGAAAACTCTACCCCCATCCACCCCTCCTAATTTTTCAATAATTCTTTTAGTAATAAGTCCTGCCTGACTTACTTCTGATTTTATTCCAGCTAATTCAAAAATCTTTTGTATAAGTACTTTGTGAGAAATAGGGTATAAAGATAGTGAGTTGTAATTGGACTTTATTATTACTGCGATACCATCCTTTTCAATCCTAAGTGACCAAGGATTAACTGCCAGCTCTCGGCTGTAAAATTCATTTAATTGTCGGATAAATGGTGGTTTTAAAGTATGCTCTGGATGTCCAAATTCACTGATGGGGTCAATTGAAACAGCTAAATGTTGCCAACCGGCATCTCTATCTTTGTTAGCGATAAACTTTTTTTCTGGCAAACTGACTGATACAACATAACGATTAAATGTCTTATCAACGCTTGCTAAAATATGTTCCCACCCAAAATAAAAATCAGCAGGTTTTATATTTAGACCGTTCCAGATAACCTCATAGCAATGGCTAAAAACAAAACGTTTTTTGCTCTGGAATTCTTTGACGATTTCTTTAACTTCATCATCAGAGAGCCGATAATAAACATTGATCCAATCTTCAATATTGGGGTTTCTATTTGGAGTATTATCTAATTTTTCTATGGACGCCTTAATGAATTCTTTAAACCTCTCAATTTTGTCTTTGGATAGAAATTCTATAAATAATCCAGATGCTCTAAGATTCCAAAAATAAAGCAGATCATAAAAATCATTTCCATCACCTATATAAATTCCATTACCTCTCCAAGTGCCGCCATAACCATCTAATTCTAATGCGGTTAACCTTATCGGAGAAATATTTTCTGCTAAATTATTAGCAATTGGGTTATTTGTTGATATTTTTATTTCTCTTGACCGCAACCCCTTTAAAAAAGCATCTTCAAAATTATCTTTTAGGTTATATTCTGTTGGAAAATAGCCAAACAAAATTGCAAAAAGATTTTTTAAATCGTCGTTACTATCCCATTTCACCAATCCACAATTGCTTTTATATTCTTTTGATTTGTGCTTAAATTCCTTATCCCAATAATAATTGACGATATTTAAAGAATCTAAATATCCAATAACATTTTTCTTTGTATGCCAATCCTCATAAAAAATATTCTCGGCGTAATACTCCGGATCTCTCAAAAATGGATATTTTTTGATTAAATCATCAATTTCTTTGGTATGACTTACCGGAAAAAGTACATCCACGGAAAAAAGGTTCATTAGTCGTTCAGCGAATTTGGAATCGGTTGAGACTGGGATAATCGGATTATAGATTCCGCCCCAAAGGAGAGTATTTATCCCGGCAGCTTTAACCAAATCATCGATAGAGCCGTCACGGACCAAAAAACCGGTTCTAACTGGTCTATATTTAATTGAAAGATTGATAGAAGCCATAGCATATATTAACCTTTAACCTACTAAATTTCCTATTCTCTCGGTTGCTTCGTCTAAAAGCTGTTTCGCTTCGTTTTGTAAGGCGAAAGATTGTCTTACTAACTCGGCTATTTTTTCTTGTTTTGGTTTTGGGATAACTGGAACTAACAAGTTTTTCAATTTCGTAAAATTATAGTGTTTAATAACAGCACCGATAACTTCTCTATCTGATTGGCTTCTACAAGCAATAGAATTTAGCACCAAAGCGAGATAGTATGGATCAATTCCTTTTGGTTGTAATCTCACAATGCCCATTGAGGGAATTGCCGGGGGAAAATCTTTGTCAGCAACTAACGCAATTCCTATTGTGGCATCTTTAGTATACAAAATATCATTTTCTTTAACCGCATATTTATCTTTTAACTGTGCGAAAAGATATGACGTTATATATTCGCTACTTTCTCCCTCGATAAGTCCTGCTTCAGAGATGTTTGATACTCTCAAAAACAAAACTCCATCACGAGTATAAACTTCAGAACCGACTTCAATACCCTTCTTTAAGACGCACAATTCGCTTAACTTTTGCAGTTTGAATAGACCTTTTGTTTCGTTTTTCTTCAATAAATCAATAACGGCTTTATATTCTGGTTTATAATAGTTGGCGTCTATTCTTTCTTCCGTCTCACTAAATTTAGTTTCAAAAAATTTCGTCTCTGGCCTAGTTAAGTCACCAAGTCCTATTTCTTCTATTAGAAGTTTCTCTGCCTCTTCATATTTTTCGTCTGCTAATTTTTTCTTTTCGTGGGCTTGTTTTACCAGACTTTCAATTTCTTCCTGAATTCTGCGGGCGGGTACTAAAATAACAACTTTCGCAATATCTTTCGGATATAATTCTGTTCTGCCAGTTGAACCTCTGTTAAACATCTCAAGCTGGGACTTACCGTATCTTGACCACAAAAACGCTAAAAGATAGTAAGGTAAAATTTTTTGACTATCAATGTTTCTCAAAATAGTAACTTTTTCGGTGACCAAACATTTATCCATTTCATATATTCTTGGTAAAAACATTATTGCTCGTCCCGTAGTTCCTTCCCCGGTAGTAGTCACAATAATTTCTTCATTCCTCGGATTAAATCTTTTATTTTTCTCGTAAAAATCCTCTTTCGTGTAAGAAAATCGCGTCTTTTCCAAAAAGCGATTTCCGATATTAACACTTTTCAAAACAAGCACCCCTTTTTCTAAATAACCCTCCCGTCCAGGCGATTTCCCCCTAAAAATGTTTTTAACTAATTGTCCAAGTTCAAAACTCTGAACCTTTGGTTTGCGAAGACCAAGTAGTTCTTTATGGATTACATAAAAGCCAGCGTCAATCCTATCTTCGAGTTCGCTAAATTTTGTTTCGGTTAAATGCATAATCAAAAATCTAAATCGTATTTTTGTTTGAATCCTTCAAACGCCTCAATTATTCCTGGAATGTCGGTATCCAAAATTCTATTGCCAGCCTCATCAATAAGATATTCTCCCTTTTCGTCTCTTTTATAAATTGGCGGGGCTGTTTTTGTGGTAAGGTCGTAACCAATTTTCTCAACAATAGCCATAAAAATCGGATAATCCTTTTTGTTTATTTTTTCGGCATCTTCTCTGCT
>CAYVCK010000043.1:0-6092 GCA_964450195.1 uncultured Gammaproteobacteria bacterium | reverse complement strand
CGAAACCCCTTAAATTTAAAGAGCATCTTAACTTAACGAATTACGCATCACTGGTATAATTTTAATTTTTGGGTTTTTGTCAAACCATTTTTGAATCTTTTCCTCTAATTTTTCACTTGTTTCTGCTTCAAAAAATTTGACTTTAGCCATAGTAAAATTATAAATGATTTTAAAATTTTTTCAAGACCCCGCATCAAGTCATATAAATGTAATTTTAATTACCCTCAATTTGTCAAGACCCATTTTTCTGTTATAATGAAAACGCGATGCTAATATACTAATTCATACCAATGCCACGAATAATAGCATCCGAATAGTGCCCTACGAACGCGCCCATCCGAATAAATAAATTATTAGTATAATTAGTATTCATTCGTATATTGGTATCGATATGGTCAATAAAGAAAAAATTAAAGACCTCTTGACGCGCGGCGTCGAAGAGATTATTGATCGCGAGCATCTGAAAAAAAGACTTTTGACTGGTGAAAAATTACGGGTTAAATTAGGTATTGATCCAACTACCCCAAATCTTCATTTAGGCAACAGCGTTACTTTCCTTAAACTTCGTGATTTCCAAGAACTCGGTCATCAGGTTGTTTTAATTTTAGGCGACTTCACGGCGCAAATTGGTGACCCCTCTGACAAACTACAAAAACGGCCATTTTTATCGCCAGAAGAAGTGAAAAAAAATGTTCAAGGTTATAAAAAACAAACTGGTAAAATTTTAGAGATTGATAAAGTAGAATGGCATTATAATTCCGAGTGGCTAAACAAATTGAGTTTAATTGAATTTACCAGATTAGCGGATTTGATATCTGTTCAACAAGTGCTTCACCGAAGAAATTTTAAGGAACGTTGGAAAAGAGAGGAAGAGATAACTATCCGTGAATTGTATTACCCACTATATCAAGGCTATGATTCTGTTGCGGTAAAGGCTAATTTAGAAATTGGTGGAACTGACCAGTTATTTAATCTTTTAGTCGGACGAAAAATCCAAGAGACTTACAGACAAACCCCGCAAGATATTATGACCTTACAAATGCTTGAAGGCTTAGATGGTGAAAAGATGAGCAAAACGCGGAAAAATACGATTAATATTTTTGATTCGCCAGATGAGCAGTATGGAAAGATTATGTCGATGCGTGACAATTTGATTGTCAAATATTTTACTCTTTGTACGAGGGTGCCGTTTAAAGAAATTAATGAGATGGTTGAGGTGATGAATAAGGACACTAATCCGAGAGATTTTAAGGCTAAACTCGCCTTTGAAATTGTTAAAATGTATCATGGAGAAAAAGTAGCGCAAAAAGCCGAAAAAGAATTTAATAAAATTTTCCGCCAAAAAGAATTGCCGAGCAAAATGCCAAGTTATAAGTTAAGAGCTAAAAGTATAAAAATAACTGATTTATTAGTCGAGATAAAATTAGCACCAAGTAAATCTGAAGCCCGGCGACTTATTCAGCAAGATGCGGTCAAGATTGATGGAAAAATAGAAAAAGACTGGCAAAAGGAAATTGAAATAAAAAGGGGGATGATTATTCAAGTTGGCAAAAGAAAGTTTATCCGACTTGACACTTAAATTATACGATGCTAATCTCCAAATGGAACGCCAATCTACGAATTACTGATATTCGCAATTAGCATCATTGGTATAAAATTAGCATATTCGCATCGCATTATTATGTTAACTATCAAACTCGCTCGTCGAGGAAAAAAGAACCAACCATTTTTTCATCTCATCATCTTAGAAAAACATAAGGATCCCTTTGGTGATTATTTAGAGAAATTAGGATTTTGGAATCCAAGAACCAAGAAAGGCGAATTCAAAAAAGAAAGAATTTTATATTGGCTTTCAAAAGGCGCGCAATTAACCGATTCAGTCCACAACTTATTGGTTAATCAAGGAATTATTAAAGCCGAGAAACGGAAGATAAAGATAAGACACAAAAAAGAAGAAGCCAAAAAGCCCAAGTAAGAGAAGAAAGAAACTCAAGAACCATAAATCATAAACTATAAACCTTTAAAATCCGGACTTGACATTTTTTTTCGATTTGCTACCCTATTATAAAAGCCAGTCTGATTAGCGTGCGGATAGACGCGGACATAAACACTAATCTATCAGCGATAATCCGCGGAGAAATCTGCGAAAATCAGCGTTAGATGTAGAAAGGTCGAAAGACTGGAGTACTAATATGATATGAATTGACACAAAGTCTGAAGAAACGGTGTGTCAACGAGGTTTATCTTTATGGCAGCAAAACCAAAGGATCAAGAATTTTTGGAAAATCTTGTTAAGGCACTGGTTCAATATCCCGATGACGTGAAAGTCACCCGGAGTGTTGATGAAATGGGTGTTCTTCTTTCTTTAAAGGTTAACCCAGCTGATATCGGTCAGATTATCGGCCGAGAAGGCTCAACCGCCAGAGCAATTCGTTCTCTTTTAAGGCTGGTGGGCCTACACAATAAAGCGCGGGTTAATCTGAAAATTGAAGAACCAGTTGGTGGTCGAGGCCCTCGAACTACCAGCCGATCAGGTGCCAGCTCTTCTGAAGATGATTTAAAGCTATAAATTTTATCTCTTCGAAGAGAATCAATTCTGCAAGAACTGCTTTCTTTGGAGAGCGGTTCTTGTTTTTGAAATTTTTATATGGAAAATTTACAACCATTAGACGTACTTAAAAAGAAGGTAGCAGAAATACCTTTGCCTAAATTTGAAATTTATCAATTTGAAAAAGCTAGACCATATTTTGAAAATTTAGTCAAACAACTTATCCCCTATATTCGTCGTCACGAATATAATTTAATCATTGGCGATGATGTAAGCAATCGCCTACCAACCTTGGTGCTAGGTGGTTTGCTAAAAGAAATTTATCAAGAAGACAAAGTTCGGCCACCTCAGATTTTGTTTTTTGCTGCTGGCATAACTGGCGGTGATATTGTAAAAAAAAGAAAAAAGAATTAACAAGCATTTGAAAAAAATAATTCAAGAAGGGAGAATTAAGCCGGTTACAGGCAAGGTGCTGGTGGTAACTGAGTATATAGAAAGTGGCATAACAATCGAGTATTTAGCCAGAGCTATAAAAAATGCCGGCTGGCCATGTGATGTTGCTACTCTATCTTCGGGGCAGAGTGCCGATTTTTACAAAGAACCAAAAAGTGAGAATTACTACTACCGGGAAGAACTCGAAGATGTTAATATTTTTGTTGGCAAAGTGACGGGCGAGGTGCTTTTTTGGGGCGATGATGATAATTTAGCTGGCGTACAAAAAGAGAGAGGAAAAATTTTTACTCAGCCCAGAGAAAAAAACCGAGAATTAATAAAAATAGCAAGAGAAGATGCTAAAAAAATGGTCCGTTATTTAAAACAAGTTTATGAAAAAGAAAAAGATTCTGTGTTTTGATATTATTACGATTTTTCCCCACGTTTTTGGAGACTATTTTTCTACTTCCATTATTGAGCGGGCGCAGAAAAAAGGGTTGATAAAGATTAAAATCCATAATCTGCGGGATTTTACGACTGACAAACATAAAACCGTTGATGATAGACCTTGTGGCGGCGGACCAGGCATGATCGTCAAGGCAGACATCATCTATAAAGCTATTGTCGCCTTGGCGAAATTAAAAATAAAAAATAAAAAATTAAAAATTGTTCTTTTGACGCCAGCCGGAAAGCAATTTAACCAAAAAATTGCTCAGAGATATTCAAGGTTAGATCGGCTGATTTTAATTTCTGGTCATTATGAAGGCGTTGACGCCCGGGTGGAAAAATTTGTTGATGAAAAAATTTCAATTGGCCCTTATGTTTTAACTGGTGGCGAGTTACCGGCAATGACAATTGTTGATGCGGTAACACGACTAATTCCTGACGTGATAAAAAAAGAATCACTAGAAGAGGAAACCTTCAACAAGATGCGGATAAACGCGGACCAAATCAGCGCGGATCAGCGCGGAAAGAATCAGCGTAAATCTGCGGCTGCGAACAAAGTGAGCAGGGAATATCCTCAATACACTCGTCCGCCAGTCTTGACAATTCGCGATAAATCTGGTAAAATAAAAGTGTTAAAAGTACCAAAGGTGCTGCTTTCTGGAAATCATCAAAAGATTCGGGAATGGCGGGTTAGAAAATTAAAAATAGTGAGAAACGAGCGTTTTTAAAATAAAAACTTATCCACAGTTGACAAGTTTTAATATTATTTTTTATGCCCTTGCCGAAATTTCTACAAAACTTCCTTCCTTCTTATGATATTTCTAAAATGGATCTTTATGATCCATGGGATAAACGAGAAATTATTACCCAAATTCTAAATTTTGGGGATAAAAAAGATATTATTTGGTTATTCAAGAATTATAATTTGACAGAGATAAAAAAAATTATCTCCCAACCAATGAGGGGATTTTGGCAAGAAAGAGCTCTTAATTATTGGACAAAATTTTTAAATCTTAGATTATCAAAAATTGTTTATCAAGCAGCAATTTTTTCACTTCGGCCTCGTCCTGAATTGATGAGTCAATATTTCCGAGATGTAAAAAGCGAAAGAGATTAGAATAAATAATTAAATGAAAGATTTTATTTTAAATTGGAATCAAAAGCGAATTTTAAGGAAAGTAGATTTTTTGAAAAAAGATGGTTTTCACTTGGCCGGTGGCACAGCTTTAGCTTTATATTTAGGTCATCGCACTTCTAAAGATTTAGATTTTTATACAGAAAAACAATTTAACGCCTTAAAAATAATTCAAAATTTTAAGAAAATTTTGGGTAAAAAAGTAAAAAAACCAAAGCGAGCTGAAGATACTCTCTGGCTTGATATTAAAAATACCAATCTTTCATTTTTTAAATATCCTTATAAACTCATTAAACCTTTAACAACTTATTCTGCTGTAAAAATTGCCTCTTTAGAAGATATTGCGGCTATGAAAATAGAGGCGATTATTAGTCGAGGGACAAAAAGAGATTTTATTGACATTTACTATTTAATGAAGAAATTCGGTTTGAAAAAACTTTTAAAATTCACTCAAGAGAAATATAGAGAGGCCTTTAATGAGATGAATTGTTTACATGCCCTGCTGTATTTTAAAGATGCAGAAGTTCCTCAAAAAGACAGAAAGAAAATGTATCTCTATGAAAATATTGACTGGAAAGAAATAAAAGAATATATTGAAAATGAAGTTAAAAAGTATCAGATAAGTCTTATTAAAAAATATTTGTAAATTCGTGTGAATTCGTAATTAGTGTCGTCTCTAGAAAATAACCAAATTAATATAAATTGAAATTTTAATTTTAAAATTATTTATACCAAACGGCAAAGAAAAAATCCCTGCGACTGAAAAAAAAGAAGAAATTAAAAAAATATAATGAATAGACTCTCGGAAATTGAACAGCTAGTCGCGGAATACGAAGAAACGGAAACAGAGAGAGACGAAAAGAATAAAAAAAATCTCAGAAAAGAATTCAATGATTTCATATTAAAACGCCAGGAGGAATTGATTTCAGTTTTATCAGAAATAGGAAAGCCGGGGCTTATCGAAAACTTTGATCTCGAGGTACAAATAGAGCTTAAACGGGCGTGTATAGATGTAAAGGATGCAGATCTGGATTGGATACTACCCGACTACGACGACGAGGATAAATATCAAATTCCTGATGGAATTGATAAGAATGGCAATCTCCATTTGATCTGAAGGGTTCAAGTGGCAGAATCTATAAATCTGCCTTATTAGCTTATAAATTGAAAAGAATATCTTTTCCACAGCCTTGGGTTTGATTAGCTTTAATATTGTGCTATAATAGTAAACACTTAAGTTATTAACTTAACAATACAAATGTAGCACAAACCAACAGAGAACTCTTAAAATACCCAGAAATAGCGGCAATTTGTTGGTCCGCTATTTGTCTGTCAGAAATTTCTGAATCGAATAATTTAACTTTTTGTTCTTTAACAATTTAATCCAATCACGATAAAAATTATTTTTTCTTCGTGGTTGCAGATGCTTTACGGATAACACTTCAATTTATTATTAGATCAAATTTTTCTTTTAAAGAGAGTTTGATCCTGGCTCAGGATGAACGCTGGCGGCGTGTCTAAGGCATGCAA
>CAYVCK010000042.1:0-6129 GCA_964450195.1 uncultured Gammaproteobacteria bacterium | reverse complement strand
AAAATTATCTAAAAGGACAAAAGCTTGATCCTAAAAATCCTCAGATATTCGTTGATTTAGCTAGGCTCTTTATCATCTCCACTGATTTAAGCCAAGAAGCCAATTTGAAGCAAGAGAAACTCAATAAGGCAAAAGGGCTCTTGGAAAAATCTCTTGCTTTAAAATCAGATTATGCCCCAGCTCATTTTCAAATAGCAATGATCTCTGTAAGAGAGGGCAAAATTAAAGAGGCGATTAATAAACTCGAAGCAATGAAATTAACTTTACCATTTGATACTGGGCTGGCATTTCAATTGGGTTTGTTGTATTATAACAATAAGGATTTTGAAAAAGCGCAAGTTGAATTTGAAAGAGCAATTGGTTTGAATGAAAATTATTCCAATGCCCGCTATTTTCTTGGTTTAATTCTTGATCAAAAGGGAAAGAAACAAGCAGCCATTGAGCAATTTGAGAGAATTGAAAAATTAAATCCTGAAAATCAGGAAGTGAAAAAAATCTTAGCTAATTTAAAGGCTAGCCGACAAGCCTTGGAAGGTATTGTTCCACCTGCTCAGCTACCAGAAGAACGTATTAAAGCACCGGTCTCAGAGACTCCAGAATAAAAAGCTATCATTAAATCTTAAGATTGAATATGTGACAAAATTTTGTAATAAATTAAATCTTTTTTGAATCGTCCTGCTCATTTTTTTGATATTTCCATTAATCAGTCGGGCTTCGATTACCAATGGCACAATTGATCCAACTTACAAGTACGCTTGGGGAGAGAATATCGGCTGGATAAATTTTGGTTGTAATAACTGTAATGTTCTTATTACTGATGCTGGCTTAACTGGTTATGCTTGGAATGAAAATTACGGCTGGATAAATTTGGCTCCGACAACCTCTGGGGTTAAAAATAATGGCGAAGGAAATCTTTCTGGTTATGCCTGGGGAGAAAATTTGGGCTGGATAAACTTCAGTGAGGTTATTATAAATTCCTCTGGCGAGTTCTCTGGTTTCGCTTCAGGAGAGATCAGCGGCCAGATTAGTTTCAATTGTCCTAATTGTAAAGTTAAAACCGATTGGCGGTCAAGAAGGGTTCGACCTGCTGACGGAATGCCGGCCGAATGGTATAATCCACCCTTTCCGCCAGCTGAAGGATTTGGAATTTTGGTTAATCAGGGCGCGCCAGAAACTAATTCTCGGTTTGTGACTCTAATTTTAAGAGGCGGTCCAAATACTGAGAGAATGGCAATTTCTAATTTTTCTGATTTTAGAGACGCTGGCTTAGAAATTTATACCGCCTTCAAAAAATGAGATTTATGTCAGGGTCTAATTACTTGTCTTGAAGGCAGATACACTGTTTATGCTAAATTTTATGCGCCCTGGGGCACTGCCTCTGGAGTTGTTTCTGATAGTATTATTTACAAAATTGTCCCGCCTAAAAAACCAATTATTGAAATACCAAAGATAATTAAAAAAATTCCGGAAATTATTAAGAAAATTCCGGAAATTTTAAAACCAAAACCAAAAATAGAAAAACCAAAGATAGAAGAAAAACCAGTTTTACCTCCTGAAGAAAAAATAATTCCGCCCAAAATAGAAGCCCCTCCTTTGAGAGAGAAAATTTCTCTTCTTCAAAATATTATCTCATTTTTTCAAAATATTTTTTCAAAAATTAAATCATTTTTTATAAAACTTAAAATTTTCTAAAAGTTAGAATAAATAGAATAAAAAAGGTGTCAAATATCACGACAATTTGAAAAATATAGTGGAGAAGAGTTGCCACAGGCAGATGGGCATACCAAGGAATTTCTTTTGCGTTCTTTACACCTTAGCCGAGACTAATTATTCTAACTATTCTACTCTTCGAAAACTTTGGAGAGCGATTATTTGTTCGCTCTCCTATTTTTTAAAAGTATTTTAGAAAAGATAAAAATTTGTGGTTCTTCTCCAATTTTCGTGGTAGATAGATAGAATTCCCCTTTTTGGAATAACAATTTTGAAAATTAGTAGTAGTTAATGTGGAAATTGTGGGTAACTACGAAGTAGTTGTCCAAGTCCCGCCAAAGGCGGGACGTCAATATCCACAAAGACATCGCTCTTTCTCAAAATATCAAAAATATCCTGAACAGGCTTGTTTTATCTTAAGGATGAAGTAGTCATTATCATGGAAGCCATAGGCGATTCGCTTGATCACCTTGATTTTGTTGTTCATACCTTCAAGTTTAGCTGTATCTATGGGGTAACTACAATGGTTTATAAGGCCGTATCTGTATCTATCTAAGGTCTTGGCGAATTGGCTAAGGGGCTTTATATTGCTTGCTCTAGCCTTCTCTATCCAGGAATTTAAAAAATCCTCGGCACGCTTTGGGTAGTGATAGTCCCATAGCCTTTTAAGATCATCCTTGAGGATATAGACCAGGTTTATCTTCTCATTGAGCTTAAGCAGAGCTTTTAGTTGTTGTCTCTGGTCTTTTTCTAACTTCTCTGTGTTCCTAAGGAGCAGATACTTCGCCCCTTTAATGACCTCTTTATCCCTTTGAATAGCCTTTTTGTATTCTATATTTCTAACCTTGTCTATTACTTGGGAGTAGTCCTTTATTACATGGAACTTATCGAAGACTATCTTTGCTAAAGGGGCATGTTCAGTTATGCTGGCAATATAGGGGTTCCACATATCAGTGGCTATGGCTTTAATCTTTTTAGCCTTTTCGGGTCCCAGCTCTTTGAAAAATCGATCCAGAGTCTCTTTAGCTCTACCTTTTCCTACCCAGATGACCCTGGTCTTTTCCAGGTTCATCATAATAGTAAAATAGTTATGACCCTTATGGGAAGAGATTTCATCTATGGCAAGTAGCCTCAAGTTGTTATAGTCTGGGATGGCAAACTCCTTTTCAAGATACTGCTTATCGATATCTTTGACCGTCTTCCAGTCAAGCTCCAGGAGTTCTGCCACCTGCTTTATACTGGTTATCCGGCACAGCCTTGCTACCAGCTCCTCAAAACGGCTGGTACATCTTGAGTAGTAATCAGCAAAGTCCAGTTTTTCGACTTTAACTCCACAGCAAGGACAGTTAACCCTGTGTTTATGCAAAACTAAAT
This sequence comes from uncultured Gammaproteobacteria bacterium, assembly GCA_964450195.1. Classification (GTDB taxonomy): domain Bacteria; phylum Patescibacteriota; class Patescibacteriia; order UBA2591; family CALHIP01; genus CAYVCK01. The sequence goes on along the minus strand of CAYVCK010000042.1, from coordinate 3,045 downwards.
ACGCCTTTATATCAAAGATCGAGAGATCCCTAAGTCTTACCTCGGTTGCATCCCAGGACCAAAATGTTCTTTGACCGCAACTTGAGCAGACAAAGCCAACCTCGGGAAGTCTGGCTAGTTTTATCTCTGTTACATTAGTCTCTGTTTTTGCATCTATAAATTTTACGCTTGGCAAATTGAGCCAAGCTGCTATAATATTGTTTGGCATCTGTTATTTACCTCCTTTGTTTATGATATTGCTTGTTTTCAGACAATATTAATATTATAAGAGGTTAACAGATGCCTTTCTACTAATATCACAATACTCTACTACGATTTTTGGAGAAGAACCAATTTTTCTTATAATATTTATAAACTTCTATAATTGAGACAATAAATATGGGAAAAATTATTGTAATTGGTGGAGGAGAAATTGGCAATTATGAAACTCTGCCTTTTGACAGAAGAATAGTTGAGCTTACAGGAAAGAAGCAGCCTAAAGTAATATTTATTCCAACTGCCAGCGGTGAATCAAATGACTATATTAAGAATTTTAAGAAAGTTTATGAGAAAAAATTAGGTTGCAAAGTAAGCGTTCTTTACTTACTTAAAACTAAACCAGCAAAAAAAGAACTTGGCAAAAAAATTCTCTCCTCTGACTTAATTTATGTTGGCGGAGGCAACACTCTTAAAATGATGAAGAGATGGAGATTTTTGGGCATCGATAAAATTCTAAAAGAAGCTTACAAAAGAGGAATTATACTTTCTGGTATAAGTGCTGGTGGAATTTGTTGGTTTGAAGCAGGGCATAGTGATTCTATGAAGTTTTATTATCCTGACGATTGGAACTATATTAAAGTTAGGGGCTTGGGATTACTTAAAGGAATCCATTGTCCACATTTCAACGGAAAGAAAAGAAAAAAGAATTTTTTAAATTTTATGAAAAAATATTCGGCAGTTGGAATAGCAATAGATAGCCATTGTGCTATGGAATTTATTAATGGAAAATATAGAGTTCTTAGCGCAAAAAGAGATAGAAAGGCATATAGAGTATTCAAAAAAAGAGATAAAATCATAATTGAAGAGATTTTGAAGAAAAACAATTATATGCCAATTTCTTTTCTCTACAAAAAAACGAAAAACGGAATGAGTTTTGAGAAAGAAAGGAAATAGGTACAGAAAAATGGCTTGAGGAGAAAAGAGAAAGAGGCTTATAAGAATATGGAAACAAACATGACTAAACAATACAAACATACGCAGGTTGGGTATTTGGTTATAGTTATACTCGGTATTTGCTTGTTTTACCTTGCTAGTATGATGATTATTTCTGGTTTTGATTGGATTCCTTTTACAGTTCTGGTTATCCTTGGAGTCTGCGTCGGGTTATTTTCTACATTAACTGTGATGATTGCGGAAAGCACACTCGAAATTCGATTTGGATTAGGAATTATACGAAAGAAATTTCATTTGAAAGATATTGAGTCATGCCAGGTTGTGAAAAATCCATGGTATTACGGCTGGGGAATTCGTCTGACACCACATGGGTGGCTCTATAATGTTTCTGGCTTTTATGCTGTTGAAATTAAGATGAAAACAGGTAAGAAATATCGAATTGGCACTGATGTTCCAACCGACCTCGAGAAAGCCATTAGCCAATCTCTTGAAAGAGTGAAGGAGTGACGATATATGACGCGGGTGTGTGGTTCGCTGTCACTCACTCAAACCTTTATGGCTCTCACATACCCGCAAAACGTTATATAAAACCGGCTTAATAGACAAGAATATTTAAGAGGTCGATTTAATTAAATAAATTTATTAAATAATATCTCTTATATTCATGATAAGAGGTAGATACAAAATGAAACTAAAATTAGTCTATACAGTAACAATTCGCCCTACGGCTCCATATAATTTTGATTACAGTGTAAAAAACCCTTCACATTATCCTACTCCGCTTAATCGCTGGGAGCTTGGGAAGTTATGGTTTTCTTTCAGATTTAAAAACAAATTGTTAGGCATCAAGTTTGTAAATCAAGGTACTATTTCTAAACCTAAAATCAAGGCCGAACTGTATTATAAGTCTAAATTAGATAAAAGATACATAGATGTCTTACTTAAAGAATTGGATTATCGATTCGAATTCAGCAAAGATTATTCTTATTCAGAGTTCTATAGGAAATTTGAAAAAGACAAATTAGTAGGTAAAGTTCTTCAAAAGTTTAAAGGCACACACAGTTTTTGCATAGAAGGACTTTATGAGTATTTAATGATAGCTATCCTGCTCCAAAATGCCACGATAAAGCGAACCGTACAAATGACTAATACGTTGTTAGAAAAATATGGCGATCTGATAGAATTTAACGGAATTAAATTATATTCAATTTGGAAACCAGAACGAATACTCAAAGCATCAGAAGCCGAATTGAGGGCTTTGAAAGTAGGATATAGGGCTAAAAATTTCATTCGCGCTACAAAGAATTATCTAAAAGTGGACGAATTTGCTATCCGCAAGCTTAACGATACGAATCTTAGAAAAGAACTTCTCAAAATTTATGGGGTCGGGCCTGCGTCTGTTGACTACATAATGGCTGGAGCATTTCATCGAGACATTTTAACTACAATACCACCTTGGGAAGCTAAAATTTATTCAAGATTGTTAGGACTTAAGACAAAAGATCCAGAGAAAATTATGGCTTTCTTGGATAGACGATACGGCGAGCACAAAGCTGCCGTGATAGGACATTTATTTATGGATATTTCATGGAAGCATATGCACGAACGTATCGAGTGGATGGAAAAATTATTACCCTATGCTTAATTGAAAGATTTATGACAACCCGGGAAATAAGAATATTTAATTAGAAGATGAAAACTATGAACAAGTAAAGAGGTGAATAGGTTTAGGAAAGCTAAAAAGAAAACACCTATTGTTATAATACTATTACCACGAAAATTAGATGAAAATTTTAATAATCCCATTAACTTTGCTACAAGCAAAGGAATTACAATACTTGAATTGGCCAAACTTATTAAAAAGATGATGAACCTTGATGTGGATATTTTGTT
>CAYVCK010000041.1:0-6248 GCA_964450195.1 uncultured Gammaproteobacteria bacterium | reverse complement strand
GATTGTTCCGGGTCAATAAGCCAGATATTATTTTTGGCGACGCGGTTAATTATTCGTATATTTTATTATTTTTACCATTAGTAGAAATGTTTCAGAGGCCGTCTTTTAAAAAAAAGATTTTAGAAATTGTCGGCGGAGCAATTATTGGTTTAGCTCTTTTTAGTCTATTTAGTCTGTTTTTATTCGCGGCCGGGATAGAATATGTTCATGGCCCTTATGGCTATTACTGGTGGATCCGTGAAGCCCTAACTGGCAAGGTTACGCTTATGGATTATAATTTTCATCGGATTGCCACACCAGTTCATTTGGTGATTTTACCCATCTTTTTGTTTTATCTAAGTTTTTTGATTCTTAAAAATCATTTTCAAAATCAAAAAAGGGCAGTTATTCTTTTGGCGATTTTAGCGAGTTTAATTTTGTTGATTAATTTTGGTCGGGCTTATTTTCTGGGCATCTTTTTTGGTCTTTCTTTCTTGCTTCTAAAAGCGCCGTTTAGGCGTTGGTTGGTTTTTACATTATTAGTATTGATAATTTTAGCGGTGGAAATATTGTTTGTTTTTCTCTTATGTAGCCGGGGCCGGGCAATGGGTGCTGATGTTCTGGTTTTGCGGCTTGGTTCTATTTTTGAACCAATAGAGGAATTAAGTGGTTTAACCAGGACAATGCGACTTGGGCCGGTTCTGAGCCTGCTTTTTAAAAATCCCGTTCTAGGGACTGGTTTAGGCGCGGCGATTACTTATAGCGATCCTTTAACTGGCAAATCAGCCATTACTTATCATCTTGATTGGGGGTACCTAGAAATGTGGTTAGAATTGGGATTAATCGGTTTTTTGAGTTTTGTTTATTTTTTGCTTAAGATTTTTCTTGGTAGTTGGCAAGAGATTAAAAAAGCGGCGACTGATTTGATTCATCAACGCCTAATCGTTGGTTTAATGGCTGGTTTGTTTGCTTTAGTTGTGGCAACCGTAACCGGTCCTTATCTTTTTCATGGTTTGGGGATGAGTTTTTTGGCTTTTTGTGCGGCTTATTTAGGTAGCGGGTCAAACAAAAAGAGGGAATGGCCACCATAACAGAAGTAAAAAACTCGGTTTTTGCCGAGTTTTTAAAGATAACGCTCTTTCTTTGAATTTGGTAAAAAGTCGGTGCGGGGTAGAGATATGAAGGCTGTTTAAGATGTCTAAAATAGCATTCCTGAAGGCCGATCTCGTAAAAATCGGTACGGCCAGAAAACGGACAGGGCATTTTATGATTTTTCGGCCGGTGACTAGCACATGAAAGGCAATCCATGGTAAGTGATACCAGGAGCTGATAATTAGAATTTCATCTATTTTTTGTTCACGAAAGACAGAGAAACCGGAAACTATGTTCTCTTGCGTGGTTCGTGAGTCGTTTTCAATAATTGTCTTGCGCCAAGGCCAATTTGTTCTATTAGCCTCCTCATAGGTCACCCGGATGCTTCGGGCTAAGGTGGCCATAGCTTTAGCCGCCCTAATACCAGAAAGAACGACCACCTCGGCCGGGATGCCAATACCAGCCCAGAGCCGAGCCTGGGTTTCTGATCCACGCTTTATATGTGGCTCAGAGCCAGGAATCAAAATACCTCTCCTTTTCAAGGACACCTCCTTTTTATTTAAAAAAATCATAGCACAATTTCGATATTATGTCAAGTGTTTCTATTCATCTTGTCACTTGGAATTCTCAAAAATTTTTATCTGATTGTCTTTCTGCTATTTTTAATCAAACCTATAAAGATTTTTCTGTGGTCATTGTTGATAATGCTTCAAGCGATGGAACAATTGAATATTTAGAGAAAAATTATCCCTCTGTTTATCTAATTCGCAATGCCAAGAATTTAGGTTTTGCTGAAGCTCATAACCAGGCAATTACCCTAACTAGTGCGCCTTATATTTTAGTAATAAATCCGGATGTGATTTTGGAAAGAGATTGGCTTGAAAAAGTTGTTGAGATAATGGAAAAAGATGATCAGATCGCGAGCGCGGGTGGCAAAACTTTAAAAATCCGTTTTGGTGATATGGAGATCCAAGAGAAAATTAAAACCAGCATTATTGACAGTGCTGGATTTAAAATTTATAAAAATAGACGCGTTGTTGATCGAGGTGAAGGAGGGGAAGACGAGGGACAATATGATAAAAGCGAAGAAGTTTTTGGTCTTTCTGGCTCCTGTATTTTATACCGTCGGTTGGCTTTAGAAGATGTAAAATTGAAAATTGTAAATTGAAAATTGACGAGTATTTTGATGAAGATTTTTTTGCTTATAAAGAAGATATTGATTTGGCTTGGCGATTGAGATTGAGGGGCTGGAAAAGTATATATTTACCAGAGGCAAAGGCCTATCATTTTCGGCAGGTTTCGGCCCCTAAACGATTTTCTCATTCTCATTGGGTTAATTTTCTTTCTTATCGTAATCATTTGTGGACGTTTCTAAAAAATGATTATTGGCGAAATTTTTTCCGTCATTTTTGGTTTATTTTTTGGTATCAATTAACCAAAGAATTATATTTACTTTTTACTCAGCCACTAGTTTTGTTTAAAGCTAGTTTTTCTTTTTGGCAAGGATTTTTAAAAATGTATAAAAAGCGAAAATATATTTTGAAAAGAGGTAAAATCAAGGCAAAGGAAATAAGAAAATGGATGAAATAGTAGTCATTATAACGTGGCAACATGACAACATTATAAATTATAACATTCGTATCGATTCAATAGTAAAAGACAAAAAACAAAATTTTATGTTAGCATGTTAAAATGCTAAAATGTTACCATGAATTTATCCATAGTTATTGTCAATCATAATCAGAAAGAATTGTTGAAAGAATGCCTCAGAAATATCCAAGAAGCAGGGATTAATTTTGATTATGAGATAATTGTTGTTGACAATGCCTCAAGCGACAAAAGTCTAGAACTTTTGTCGAAATTCGAAATTCAAAATTCAAAATTCAAAAATATTTGCAACAATGCAAATGTGGGTTTTGCTCGTGGTGTTAATCAAGGGATAAAAAACAGTCTTGGCGAATATATTTTGATTTTAAACCCGGATGTGGTGGCATTGCCAGGCTCAATAGAGAAGATGGTCAAATTTATGGAGCAAAATCCTGAATGTGGTATTTGTGGGCCAAAACTTATTAATCCTGACGGGAGTACTCAAAAATCTTGTCGACGATTCCCTAAATGGTATACGCCGTTAGTGAGAAGGACCTTTTTAAAACAAATAATGTTTTTTGGCAAGAGGCATGATGAGTGGTATTTGATGAAAGATTTTGACCATCAAAAAAATCAAGAAGTTGATTGGCTGATGGGGGCAGCTTTATTGGTGAGGCGAAGCGCTTTAGAAAAAGTTGGTTTGATGGACGAACGTTATTTTTTATATTTTGAAGATACGGATTGGTGTCGGAGATTTTGGCAAAATGGTTATAAGGTTTATTATTTGGCCGAAGTGAAAATGTATCATTATCATCAGAGGCTTTCGGCTCCTCGCGGATTCTTAAAAAGTTTATTTTCTAAATTTACCTGGATTCATTTACTTAGTGCTATTAAATATTTTTACAAATGGAGTAGAATTAAAGCTTGATTTAAAATGGTAAAAATAATAAAATAATAAAATGCTGCGGGGTCGTCTAACGGTAGGACAGCAGCCTTTGGAGCTGTTTATCTTGGTTCGAATCCAAGCCCCGCAGCCAAATTGTTGGCCTCGAAGCCGACAATTTGGCTGTCTCTCTTGGATAAAATCCGAACTTTTTTCGCGAAAATCCGGACGCTGACTTCTGACTGCCCCGCCTGCTGAATTAATCGCAAAAACTCTTTAGGTTCTTTCGCTCGCCCGGCGCTTTGGGCGGGCTCGCTTCCAAAAAATTTAATGTAAAAATAAGAGGTTTTTTGATAAAATGATAAATTCTCTTTTAGAGAATTTATCAAACAAAAATTTAAAATTCAAATGTATTATTCTGAAAAACTCTTTGACCATTCTGGCTCTGGAGGAGGATTGGTATCTAACATTGTTCTCCAACTTTCATCGGTTAACCTATTTTCCATTGGTTGTTTAAATTCGTAATAACTGAATACGGGTCCAACGCCTACCAAAACATGTCCTTGAGGAAGTTTATAAGCTACTACTAAAGTTTTAATATAACCTACTCCTTCTTCTAGAACTTTCTCAGTATTACCTTCGGTATGAACATCAGCCACTAAAACAGTTTTGAATATATCAGGATCAACATCTCCCCCTGAAACTATCGTTATTAATTCTTCTGAAGTACTACCAAATCCTTCTATAAAACGATATTCATCCTCAGTTAAGGATTCATTTTCTAATTCTTTTTTGGAAATCTCTAACAATTTAGTTAATATTTCAGAAAATTTATTTAAGGCATGTTCTATTTCTAATTTTTCCAATTCTTCTTGAGGCACTAATCCTTTTAATCCTTTATTTGTCATTTTAGTCAAGGTTAAAAGGCGAGCATAAAATTCTGGTACTGGCTCTACATAGCCAACGATTGGCGGCTGAGGACCCCCTCCTATTTCAGCCATGGTGTAACTCTGTTTTACATACAAAATCGTGTCATGTCTTAATTCTGACCAAGAAGCTAAAGCAGTATTTAATTCTTTATCCTGCCAGGCTTTTGTCTGCATAAAGGTTTGATAACCTTCTCCCCGTTTATCTAACAAAGATTTCAAAACATAGAGCCAATTCCAATAAAGGTTTTGAAACCAGTCATCAGTAGAAAGAGAATCTATCTCTTTTTTTAATTCAGAAAATTTCTTTTCGTAATCTGAATATTCTGTATCACCCAATTCTTTCAGAATTTCTTTAGCTCTTTCTGAACCAAATAAGGCCATTATATCCAATCCGCGAGGGAAGCCCCTTACCTCTCTCATTGCCGGTAGCGGACAGGCCTTTACATCAGTTTTAACCCAAGTAAAGGGTCGATTTTTTCTATATTCAGGATAAGGGTCGTCCCAGTAGAAAGTAAAAGGTTTTTCTTCGGTGGGCAAGGGAAGCTTTTGACCGGTATATTCACCTGAATAAGGAGAGACAATTTCTGAAAATAACCAGGAATCAATAGTAAACCTTTGACCCATCAATCTAAATCCTTTTGTTTCTTCTAAAAGTTTTTTTGCTTGAACTTTTAGCTCCTGAATTTCTTCATCAGATAAAGGGGGACAGGGCATAAACAACTCGCAAGCTCCTAATCCTCCATAGATTTTTGGATTGTAAGGAAGATTTAAGAGGGTATCTCTGATGTCTGAATATTTTTCTTCAAGTTGTTGAGAATTCAATCCTTCTTCAAACAAGCTCTTTAAGGCAGTACTATACTCATATGGGCCCAAATCATCAGAAGAACCAACAAAGAAACCAGTAATAGCATACATTCTTGTCCATCTTCCTTGAATATTTTTGCTCTCTAAAAATTTTCTAGTCATCAAACTAGCTTGTAAGGTTTGAATTTTAGCATCATATTCAGAAATAATTCCATCCATTGGCCCAGTACACATAGACTGCCCCTTTTTTAAAATTGGAGACCCTTTAACTAAAGCGGTCATTCTTCCATACCACATCATTGCCTTAAAGTAATTTTTAAGCTTTTCTGATTTGGTATAATGGCCTCTAGGAACATATTGAGAATAATCCTCTTCGTAGATAAAAATTGGAGAGAATTTCCAACCTTCATGTTTTTCAATTAATTCAATTTCTTTTTGAACTAAATCTTTTATGAAGGCTGGTGTTTCAAAGCTATATTTTTTTAACTCTGAATCCGAAAAATATTTCAAGCTCGTTTTTTCTCCGTATTTCTTTTTCACACCTTCTATCATCTGTTGGCAATGACTTTCATCAAGTGCATCTTTACAGTACTCTTCTCTTAAAGTTTCATCACTTATTAACTGGCTTTTCTTTGGTTTTAACAATTCTAAAGCCACTGAAAGATAAGCTACATTTCTTTTAGCAGCTTCTTTTAAGTCCCCCGAAACCTTATTGTATTGCAAAAGAGCATCATCAAAAAACTCTTTACTCATCTGCCAAATATCGTCATAAAAAAGATCTCTTTCCAATTTCATTAAAGTGGTAGCAAAAAAGATGTGGTAATAATGTAAAAGACTATCGGTAGTAATAAAGATTGGTAAATCCCTTTGCTTTAGCTCAGAATAGAACTTAACAAAATCGTCTGGTTTATCACCCAATTCTTTTGGTGTAGGAATAACCACAAAGCCATTTTTTTCTAAAAGAGATAAAGCTT
>CAYVCK010000040.1:0-6249 GCA_964450195.1 uncultured Gammaproteobacteria bacterium | reverse complement strand
ATCGTTTTAGAATTTAGAATTATTTTATGGCGAAGTTTATTATTGAAGGTGGCAGACAGCTTAAAGGCGAGATCAAGGTGAGTGGTGCTAAAAATGCGGCTTTAAAAATTTTCCCAGTTGCGCTTTTAACTCATGAACCAATTTTAGTCAAAAATGTCCCAGAAGTTGAGGATTGTTTTCGCGCTCAAGAGATGCTTCGAAGTCTTGGTCAGGCGGTGAAAAGAATTAAAAAGGGAATTTTTGAGATTCAGAGTAAAGATTTTAAATGTTTGAATTTGCCAGCTGAGATAGTTAATAAATTTCGAGCCTCCATTATGTTTGTTGGGCCAATGTTAGCTCGTTGTGGTCGAGTTGGTTTTCCTCACCCTGGCGGTTGTGTTATTGGCGCCGGTCCTCGACCAATTGACCTGTTTTTGGCAGGTTTTAAAAAATTTGGTGCCAAAATCAAGGCTTTGGAAAATTATTATTTGCTTTCAGCAAAGAAATTGAAAGGCACTGTTTTTTTCTTTTCTCGGATGAGTGTAACCGGTACCGAGAGTTTAATGATGACTGCTTGTTTAGCTGAGGGCGAAACAATTTTAAAAAATTGTGCCATGGAACCAGAGGTAAAGGCTCTGGCCGAATTTTTAAATTTATGCGGGGCAAAAATTGAGGGGGCCGGTACGCCGACGATCAAGATCAAAGGGGTTAAGAAGCTAAAGGGCGCTGAGTGTTATATTATTCCGGATCGTATTGAAGCCGGCACTTTTGCTATTATGGGAGCTCTTTTAAATACGGAAATTATAATTAAAAATTGTTATCCTCAACATTTAGAAGCCCTTTGGGTACTTTTTGACCAAATTGGCGTTAACTATCAATTAGGAGAAAACTATATTAAAATTAGCCCGAGCCGAAAAAAAATATTAGCCGTTGATATGACCACCCATGAATACCCTGGCTTTCCGACCGATCTTCAATCTCCTTATACTGTATTAATGACTCAATGTCATGGGAGTAGTTTAATTCACGAGACAATTTATGACCGGCGCTTACTTTTTACCGATATCTTGGTACAAATGGGAGCTAATATTGTGATGTGTGACCCTCATCGGATAGTGGTTACTGGTCCAACAAAACTCTATGGCCGAAAAGTAATTAGTCCTGATTTAAGAGCCGGCATTGCTATTTTATTGGCCGCTCTAAAAGCTGAAGGCAAAACAGAAATTGATAATATTTATCAAATCGACCGAGGTTATGAGAAAATAGAGGAGCGCTTGAAAGCTCTTCGGGCTTCAATTAAACGCCTTGAGAGTTAATCTTTCTCTAATTTTAGAGAAACAAGCTTGGAAATATTTCTTGAGTCAATAATTGTTCCGTAAAGGAATTGAGCAGCTTTAATAACCTGGAGATTGTGGGTGATAAGGATGAACTGGGTTTCTCGGGCTAAATCTTTAAGAATTTCGGCAAAATGTAAAGAATTTATGGCATCAAGGGCGGCATCGACTTCGTCTAAAATAACAAAAGGCGGTTTATTAATAGCAATAATGGCTGAAATAAGCGCTAGAGCGGTTAGAGCACTTTCTCCACCAGAAAGTGCTTCTATATTTTTTAGACGTTTTTTAGGCGGTTGAGCCACGATTTCAATTTCTGAAAACTCTTTTTCTTTTTCGCTTATTGTTTCGCCGTCTGAAACGGGCTCAGTGGGGGAAGGGGCGATGTTTTTTCTGAGGACTAATTTAGCTTTTCCGCCGCCCCAAAAAAATCTAAAATATTGATCAAATTTTTCACTAATTTGAGAAAACGATTGGTTAAAACGTTCTCCAACTCTTCGGTCAAGCTCTTTAGTAATTTTGGCTAAGCTGTCAAGCGATCTTTTTAAGTCGTGTATTTCTTTAGATAAAAATTCGTAACGTTCTCGACATTGAGGATATTCTTTTTTAATTTCCGGATCAATGCCGCCAATTAATTCTAATTCGTGTTTAAATTTTCTAATTTCTTGTTCAAGGACTTCCGGCGATTCATCAACAGAGATTTTTTTCAGATCATCAATCGGTAAGTTTAATTCTTGTTTCATTTCTTCTTTAAGTGTTTCCTCATGCGTTCTAACCTTAGTTTGTTCGATTTTAATCTCATTTAAGATTTCTTTAAGTTCATCGAATTTTTTTTGTTTTAATTCTATTTCTTTTTGGAGGGCAAAAACTTCCTTTCTTTTTGTTTTTTCTTGTTCAGCCTCTTTTAAGAGTCCTTGTTCTAAACTATTGATTTTTTCATCAAGCTCCTGTAATTCTTTAAGAATATCTTGATATTGATTTTTCAATTGTTGAAGCAAATTGTCTTTTTTGACAGTCGTTTTTGGTTGATGAGTAAAATTTGCCTTTAGGGCAATAATCTTTTCTAAGGATTTGTGTAATCCTTCTTTAATTTTAGCTATTTGTTCCGGGCTTGAAATTGTTTCTAAGTCTTTGATCAATTGATTGATCCAACCCTCAAGTTCTTTGATCCCCTCTAAAATTTTTGTTGGGTCAATTTTTATTTTCTCCGGCCTGATATCTTTTGATTTTTCTTCTCTTAAAATTTCTTCTTGTAATTTAATTTTCTTTTCCAGATATTCATTTTTTATTTTGAGTAGATTTTTATATTCGTTCTGTTTGCTTTCTAAAATATTAATGCTCGTTTCCGAGAAAATATCAGAAAACTTATTTTGTAAACTTTTTAGTTCTGATCCCTCTTTTTGGCAATTTTTTTCTACTTTTCGGAATCTTTTGGTTAGATTCTCGTCTTCATAAGATAAATTTTGCCAGAGATAACTATAATATTTTTTCTGTCGTTCTTGAAGGGTTTTTTCTATTTTTTCTTGTCTTTCTAATTTTTTGATTTGACGAGTTAAAGAGCGCATTTGCGGTTCTATTTCTTTAAGGGCAACCTGGGCAGATTCGAGATTTGTTTTTGTTTTTTCCAGCTTGCGGAGTGCCTCCTCTTTTTTAATTTGATAACTTCTTACTCCAGTCGCTTCTTCAAAAAAAGCTTGTCGATCTAGGGGTCCTAAGTGGAGAAGGTTACTGATCATGCCTTGGCCAACAATAGAATAACTTTTTTGACCAAAATTAGCCTGAGCTAAGATCAAAAGAATGTCTTGGAGCTTGGTTGGGCAATTGTTAATTAAATATTCACTTTCCCCATGCCGGTTAAGGCGGCGGGAGACAGAGAATTGAGGCCAGGGGATTTCACTACCGCCTTCTTCATTATTAAAAAAAAGAGAGACCTCAGTTAAATTAGCTCGAGACTGGCGAGAACTGCCGGAGAAAATTAAATCTTCTGACTTTTTAGCGCGCAAAATACGCAGTCTTTGCTCACCCAAGGCCCAACGGATTGCCTCTAGGAGATTACTCTTGCCAGAACCGTTTGGTCCAACGATTGCTGTTAGACCAAACCCTTCTTTATTTTTTTTGGCAGGAAAAATAAGGGTTGTTTTCGAGGCAAAAGATTTAAAACCAACGAGTTCGATCTTCTCTAGATACATACCAAATTTGTTGAAATTTACCCCGCCCCAAAGTTAAATTCTAAATTCGAAGCATGAGATCCGAAATCCCAAAAATTTCCGAATGAAGTGCCGTCCCTGGCGAGCTTCACCTCTGGCGGGAGGTTAGATTTTTGAGGATCCCGTCTGTCTGCGATTAATGACTCTGTGATATTACTGATGACTCAGTTCGGAGATAACGAAATTCTCGAAACCGTAACTGCTCCTTTGTCGCAGACGGTTTCGGGACAATATCTAAATTCCAATTTCCTAAATCCCCAACAAATTTGTTTAAATATCGGAATTTGATATTTGGGATTTGTTTAGAATTTAGAATCTTCTTTGTTTTTAGTGGAATTTGGATCTGGGTATCAAAAATTAAAAATTTAAAATTCAAAATTACGGTTTAATTTTGTATTTCTTTAGAGCGACCTGAGCCGCCTTGGTTTCTGCCTCCTGTTTACTTGTTCCTCGACCGCGGCTGATAAGTTTGTCATTCAAAAAAAGGCCAACAACAAATGTCTTGTCATGAGCTGGTCCGCTTTCTTCAAGAATTTTATATAAAGGAGTAATTTTAAATTTCGCTTGGCTGAATTCCTGGAAAGTACTTTTCGGGTCTTTATATTTTTGATATTTAATGATTTTTGGCAGTTTAACCAGGAGAGTTCTTTTAATAAACTTTTTGACTATTTCTAGACCCTGATCCAAATAAATAGCTCCGATTATGGCTTCTAGAGCATTAGCCAGAATGACTTTTCTTGCTTTACCGGTGATAGGTTGTTCACCTTTGCTTAAATAAAGAAAATCATTTAAATTTAATTTTTCTGCCGTTTTATTCAAGCTTTCTGTATTAACTAGGCTGGCCCGCCAGCTGGTTAGAATGCCTTCTGGCTGATTATACTTTTGATAAAGATACTCGGTCACTATTAGTTCCAAAACTGCATCGCCAAGAAATTCTAGTCTTTCATTGTGGGGAAGTTTAATTTCTGGATGTTCGTTTAAATAGGAACGATGAATAAGGGCTTCTTGGAGGAGGTCTTTATTTTTGAATTTAGTGTCGATTTTTCTTTCGAGCAGGGTAAGATCCTTCATACTATTAATTTTTAATTTCTAATTTTGAATTTTTAAATAATTTTTTAATGCTTTAATTTCTAAACCATTTAGAAATTTTTAGGCATTATTTAGAAATTAGAAATTTGACTACAGTTTTAAAGAATGAGTATCTTTATTTTTAGACCCAGATTTTTCAATAGAGTCCTTGATCTTTTCATAAATCGCTCCTAAAACGCCGTTGACAAATTTTCCTGAAGTTTCTCCGCCAAAAGTTTTGGCAATTTCAATCGCTTCATTAATGCAGACTTTTGGCGGTGTTTCTTTACTAAAGAGCAGTTCATAGATGCCTAAACGGAGAATATTTTTGTCAATTAAAGTAATTTGTTCAATTGGCCATTCTGGGGCAAATGTTGTGATTCGTTCATCAATTTTTTTCAGATTTTTAACTATCTCTCGGACTAAATTTTTTATAAATTCATTTTCTTCCGTGTTTAATCCAGATTCTTTAAGATGGCGTTCCAAAATTTTTGGTAGCAAATTATTATTCTGGTTATGAAAATCCCACTCATAAAGAGTTTGGAGAGTGATGGTGCGGGCTAAATGACGGGAGGACATACAATTGAAAAATTCAAAATTCAAAATTCTTATACCTTTATTTCTTTTCCTTCTTTTTTTTCTCTTTTATTTTTGGTTTAATGATTTCTTGGTTAGCATATGTACCGCAGAACAAACAGAGATGATGAGGTCTGACCGGTTTTTTACATTTTGGGCAAAGAGAAAGAATCGGCCTTTTAAGCCGCAAGTGATATTGCTTAATCCTTTTTCTACTTTTAGTTCTTTTTTGTGTTGGCAGTGCCATAATCGCTTCGCTCAAAATCAAAAATCAAAAATACAAATTAAAATTAAAAAACTGGAAAGAATTATAATTGAATTTCTATTGAATATCTACTGAATATCTATGTATTTCTACCGAAGTTTTTATTATAACAAAGAATAAAAAAACAGGCAAGAAAAATTTAAAAAGGGAGAGAAATTTCTCTCCCTTAGAGTATCGGTTAGGAAGGAAATGATTGTAATGGGGTACAAAATTCTTGTTCGATTATTATTCCTTAGGTCAAGGTCGTGCCACTCAAACATCTCCCGCCTTCCTCGCCCTCCTATTAGAAATGCCAAGATTCCGTACAGCATTCTTAGAATAGTTTTTCGCAGGATTTTTCCTATGAAGAGGTACAGGGGTGCGGCGATTATAACCAACAAAAAAACAATTTTGTCAAGTTTAGTTATACACAGCATTATTTTTAAGCTTTTTGGGTAACGACTAAATGGCAAAAAATATTTTTAGATTTTAGGAGTCATTACTTTTCCCCATTTTATCCCCGAATTTTCCACTATAAAATTTAACTTTAAAACTTAAAGTATTATAATAATTACTGAATTAACCATTGAATTACTATTGAATTACTATTGAATATGGATATCCAAGATAAAGAACAACTTTGGCAGGCAGTTTTAGCTGAACTCGAGGTCACTCTTTCTCGGGCTAATTTTTTAACTTGGTTCCAAAGTACAAAAATTTTAATCATTAGCCCAGAAGGAGAGGTGATTATTGGTGTGCCGAATAATTTCACCAAAGAATGGTTAGAGAGAAAATATCATAAAATAATTTTGGGCATTTTTCAGAACTTGACCAATCAGAAAAT
>CAYVCK010000039.1:0-6571 GCA_964450195.1 uncultured Gammaproteobacteria bacterium | reverse complement strand
ATCCGCCTCGGGCGTAAAAAAAGAAAAAAAACCAGCTAAAATTTTAGAAAGAATTATTGAAGGAAAATTAGAAAAAAATTATGAGACAACCTGTCTTTTAAAGCAGTCTTTTATTAAGGATCAAAATCTAAAAATCGAAGATCTAATCAAATCTAAAATTGCCAGATTAGGAGAAAACATTAAAATTAGACGATTTGTCAGATTTGAGATATAAAACGATACGGGTTTATAGTTTTAGAATTTTAATATTTTTGGTATGGTTGTTTATGTAAAATTTACTCCCTGGGATCGGCCTTATGAATTTAGAAATTGGGTTGGTGGCCGATTGATTAAAGCCGGCGATTTTAAGGATGGCGATTTGGTCGTGGTTAAGACAAATTTTGGTATTGATGCTGGTTATGTGACAAAAATAGAGAGCAAGATTATTGAGCCGGGAGTGGGGCCGAATAAAAATAAGTTGCGATCAGGAGAATTAAGAATTATTTTACGTAAAGCAACGTCTGATGATTTGGAGAAGTTTAAGAAGAGAGAAGAAAGTAAAAAAGAACTAATTGATATCGCCAATGAACTTATAAAAAAATATAAACTATCGATGAAATTAATTGATCTGGTGGTTCACTTTGATGGCGGAAGAGTAACTTTTGCTTTTACCGCTCCAGAACGAATTGATTTTCGTGATTTGGTTAGGGATTTATCTCAGTGTCTTCATAAATCTATTAAAATGTATCAGATCGGAGCGCGACAGGAAATGATTTTTTCTGGCGATATCGGTGTCTGCGGTTGCCTCGCTTGTTGTCGGAGTTTTTTAAAAGCCATTCAGCCAGTTAGTGCTGAATTGATTTTTGACCAGCAACTTACTCATCGAGGGGCTGATAGACTGTTAGGGGTTTGCGGACGACTAAAATGTTGTCTACTTTATGAAGAAGCACTTTATAAAGAATTAGGAGCGATGATGCCAGCGGTTGGGGCGATAGTTAAAATAGAGCAGGGAAGAGGCAAGGTTGTTGATCGACATCTTTTAAAAGAGACCATCACTTTAGAGATGGAAAACGGAACATTAATTGAAGTGCCAATTAAAGAGACAAGAGAATAGTCTAATCTATGAGATCTAAATTAATTTTCATAATTTTATTGTTATCTATTTTATCTCTAACTGGTTGTCGGGAGAGACAAGTTATGATCCCAATAAAAAATTTAGCTCATAAAACAGCCGTATTGATTATTGCTTTTAATGGTTTTCAGGACCGAGAGTATGAGGTGACCAGAGGGGTTTTGGAAGAAGCTGGGGTTAAAGTAATAGTGGCTAGTTCTGCTCTCGGTCGGGCGACCGGCAAATCTGGTTCATTGGTTGAGGTGGATTCAACTCTTGATGAAGTGGCAGTTGAGAGTCTTGATGCTTTAGTTTTTATTGGCGGACCAGGCGCTAAGGAGTATTTTAACAATAAGACAGCCCATTTTTTGGTCAGAGAGGCAGTTGAAAGAAATAAAATTTTGGCGGCGATTTGTATTGCGCCAGAAATTTTAGCCAAAGCTGGTGTTTTGACTGGCAAGCAGGCAACAGTCTGGTCGAGTTTTGTTGACCGTTCAACTGTTGAAGCCCTAAAGAGAGGTGGGGCGATTTATCTTGATCAAGAAGTAGTTGTTGATGGTCTGATTGTGACCGCTAACGGTCCGGCCGCGGCTGAAAAATTTGGTTTGGCGATTGTTGATTTATTAAGATAGTTCAGAATTCTAAATCTAAAAGTTTTTGAATTTTGAGATTTGGATTTTGGACCTATTTAGAATTTAGGATCTGGGATTTTCGTAGATTAGTATCACCTTAATATTTAATTTAACAATTATGACCAAAATCGCCATTAACGGCTTTGGTCGGATTGGCCGACCGACTTTCAAAATTGCTTTAGCCAGGGATCTGAATATTGTCGCGATAAACGACCTGACAGATTCAAAAACTCTGGCTTATCTTTTAAAGTATGATTCCATTTATGGTTGTTATGAAAAAGAGGTTAGTTTTGATGATGAAAATTTGATTATTGATGGCAAAAAAATTAGAATTTTTGCCGAAAAAGACCCAGCCAATCTGCCTTGGAAGAAATTTGGTGTTGAGATTGTTTTAGAGTCATCGGGTATTTTTACTGATCGAGGAGGGGCAGAGAAACATCTTAAAGCTGGCGCCAAACGAGTTATTATCTCAGCTCCGCCCAAAAGTCCAGATATTCCTACCTATATTTTGGGGGTTAATGAAGAGAGATTTGATCCCGGGGAAGATCTGATTATTTCTAATTCTTCTTGTACGACTAATTGTCTGGCCCCAGTGGTTAAAGTAATTCACGAGCATCTCGGTATTAAGAAGGGTTTTTTTACCACCACTCATGCCTACACTAATGATCAGCGATTACTTGACTTGCCTCATAAAGATTTAAGAAGAGCGAGAGCTGCTAACTTGTCAATTATCCCTACTTCAACTGGAGCCGCTAAATCAATTAGCGAAGTGATTCCAGAACTGAAAGGGAAATTAGACGGTATTGCCCTAAGAGTGCCGATCCCAACAATCAGTATTATAGATCTGATTTGTCAAGTCCAAAAAACTGTCGATAAAGAAGGGTTGAACAAATTATTTAGACAAGAGGCTAAAGGAAGGTTAAAAGGAATTTTGGCGGCAACTGACGAACCGCTGGTTTCAGTTGATTTAAAGGGTAGTCCTTATTCAGCTATTATAGATCTTTCGTTAATGAGGGTGAATGAAAACTTAATCAAAGTAGTGGCTTGGTATGATAACGAATGGGGCTATGCCTGTCGGTATGTTGAGATGGCGGAATACATTTCAAATAAAATCAAAGATTAAAAATCAAATATCAAAATGTAATCTAAAATACCAAATGGTGTTAGATAATTTTAAATTTTGAATTGTCATTTTATTTTTTGACTTTTGCCTTTTGATTTTTTCATGACTTGCGCCGAAATCAAACAAAATTTGATAAAAATTATCAAAAAAGCCGTGCCTGAGGTTTCGGCTGATTTTAGTTTTGAATTTGAAATCCCGCCCGATCCAAAAATGGGTGATTTAGGCCTGACCTGTTTTGAATTAGCCAAAGTTCTTAAAAAAAAACCAGTGGCACTAGCCAAATTTTTAGCCAATAAAATAACAACTAACTTATTAGTAGTTAAGGCAAAAAACATCGGACCTTATCTTAATTTTTTTCTCAACAAAAAATTATGGTTTGAAATAGTGATCAATGAAATTTTGGAAAAAAAAGAAGATTTTGGTTTAACTAATTATGGTCAAAAAAAAATAGTTTTAATAGAATATTCAGCTCCTAATACGAACAAACCACAACATTTAGGACATTTGCGAAACAATTTTTTGGGGGCGGCGATGGCTGAAATTTTAGCTAAGCAGGGCTTTAGGGTGATTAAGGTCAATCTGATTAATGATCGGGGTATTCATATCACCAAATCAATGCTTGCTTATCAAAAATGGGGTGCCGGGAAAACGCCTGAAGATGAAAAAATGAAAGGCGATCATTTTGTTGGGAAATATTATCTACTCTTTGAGAAGAGATCTAAAGAAGACCCTTCTTTGATTGAGGGGGCCCAGGCGTTATTAAGAAAGTGGGAGAAGGGAGATCCGGAAACCATTGCTCTCTGGCAGAAAATGAACCAATGGGCTCTTGAAGGATTTAAAGAGACTTATAAGCGGATTGGCGTTGATTTTGATAAATGGTATTTTGAAAGTGATATTTATCAGGCTGGCAGAGAAATTGTTTTGCAAGCCCTTAAAAAAGGATTTTGTTATCGACGAGAAGATGGGGCGATTGAAATTAATTTAGAAAAATATGGATTAGGTAAAAAGGTTTTATTGAGACCCGATGAGACCAGTGTTTATGTTATCCAAGATATTGGCTTAGCAAAAATTAAACATCAAGAGTTTAAGCCGACAAAATCTATTTACGTGGTGGCCGCTGAACAAGATTTGCACTTTAAAATACTTTTTACGATTTTAGAAGTTTTCGGTTTTCCCTGGGCAAAAAACTGTTATCATCTTTCTTACGGACTTATTTTTTTACCCGAAGGGAGAATGAAGTCAAGAGAAGGGACAGTGGTTGAGGCAGATGAAATTATGGCTGAAGTTGAATCATTGGCTAAAAGTGAAATTCTGGCTAGAAACCCAAATCTCTCGCCTTTAGAAGTCTCGGAGAGGGCTCGGTTGATTGGCTTAGCGGCCCTGAAATTTCATCTTTTAAAATTTACGCCAAGCCAAACCATTGATTTTAAGCCAAAGGCATCTATTTCTTTTGAGGGAGCCACTGGTTCATATCTTCAATATACTTATGCCCGGATTCAAAGTATTGTTGAGAAATATCAGAAAGAGAAAGAAATGTCCAAAGAAGAAATAAGCGTCAATTTTTATGATTTAAACAAGTCAGAAGAGGTTGGCCTTCTTAAAATGTTATATCTCTATCCAGAAGTACTTTTTCGGTCCGGTTTTTTATACAATCCAGCTTATTTAGCTAATTATCTT
Organism: uncultured Gammaproteobacteria bacterium; assembly: GCA_964450195.1. Taxonomy (GTDB): domain Bacteria; phylum Patescibacteriota; class Patescibacteriia; order UBA2591; family CALHIP01; genus CAYVCK01. The sequence goes on along the minus strand of CAYVCK010000039.1, from coordinate 2,049 downwards.
TTAGATTTAGCCCAACTTTTTAATAGCTTTTATCATAAATACCAAGTTGTCAGGGCCGAAAGCAAAGAAATTTCCTTGGCTCGGTTGCGGTTAGCTCAAGCGGTTGGTCAGGTGGTCAAAAACGGTTTAGAAATTTTAGGCATCAAAGTCGTCAAAGAGATGTGATAATATCGAGGGATATAAAAAAAAGATGGCGGCGCATCTTTTTGTTTTTTTTGTGATTATTAACGCAGGCCGTCTTTTTTCTCTTTTAGAAAGTATCGCCAGCTTTTTATAAATTCAACAAAAACAAGGAAAGGGTTATCAATCAAATAATCGAAAGCTACATTGAGGATATTGATCTTTTCCCATCGAGCGGCTAACCATTTTCCTAAATAACTTATCGGCAAAGCAAAGGGATCAAAAATAAGATTGAAAACAGAATCTTTTGTTTCGGTAATATCCAACTCTTTTGCTCTTCCTCTAATAATAGTTCCGGTAAAAGCAATTAAACTGGTAAAAAGGATAAGAAGTACGTAGGAAAAAGGCGGGAATTTTAATCTGTAAAGGCAATAAATAATTAGACCGAAAGAAAGACAAAAGGTAATAAAGTAAAGAAAATTATTTATTATCCTTAAAAACCAATTAGGTTTTGGATAGATTTCTATTTCATAAAAAGTTGGACTTTCTCCCTGATGGACAATTTTTTTTATTTCTCCCTTGACAAGACAAAGGTTTTCCTGTTTTGGCGGTTTAGTAGTTTTGACAATGATAAACATTAATAGTGTTGGCCCCAAGACATCAACTATCTGGGCGATGGGATAAAGTCTGCCCATCACAAATTTGGTGAAAGGAATTTCCAGGATATAGAGAGAAAAGATATTAACTAAAAAGATGGATAAGGTACTGTAAAAGGCCATTCGGTTTATTCTTGATTTTAAAGTATGGAGTCTCTGATTATAAGATTTTTTTATCGCTTCTTCTAGAGTTTTTTGTTGAGCGAGAATTTCTAATGCTTTGGCTGGATTTTCAAAAACAATATCACCTAAAATTAGAAATAGCGTATCATATCGTTCACAAATTCTATAAAATTTATCTGCCAATGGATGCGAAAAACTTTTCTCGAAATCATCTAAAATTGTGTGGATAGCTCGGGTAATTTCTTCAAGATCAGGGAAAGAAATATTGATCCAATTTGGATAGCGACGTTTTAAAAGGTTGTATAAAATAATTGGTTTGTCTAATTTTAGAAGAGCCTGTTGAATAGCAATATAAATTTGTGTTTCCTTCTCCGTTTCGCTTATAAATCGATTTGCCAGTGTTCGTTTGCCTAAAACAATCCTTTCTTTCATCACAATTCCCATTAATTCTATGAGAATATCATTTTGTAAATAAGGTGCTGGGTCAAGAGCTTCTTCGATTTCGCAAGCGGCAATATCCAAAATGTACATAAATAATTGTCCTTTTGTTTTTTCTTTAGGTAGAGATGGACAATTATTTAAAATATAAAAATATTTATCAATAATTTTTTGAACAATTTGTATTTTCGCTCGAGGAATTTTATCATTAGGAAAACGTCCGGAGTGGATGAGCTCTAAAATAAGTTGTTCGGCCAATCCTTTAATATTTTTTTTTAAAAACAATCTCCTTTTAAGGATTCTTTCAATGGTCGCTCTTCTTATAAGATGTTGATCTCTCCAGCTAATGATTGATCTAATTTTCTCGTAGAAAGTTACCACTCGGCTTACAATCTCATCGACATGAATCATTATGGTTCCAGTTTTTGGCTCTAGTCCTTCACGCCATTTAATGGCCTGTTCAATAAATTTTTGTATTTGAGTTGACAAGATGGGCATAGAAAGTAATAACTTTATCTTATTAAAGCCTGTAAATTTGTCAATACTCAATGAGGTCAATGTAAACAAAATCAGTTGCCCTTCTTTCCATTAGGATTTAGCTGAGATCAAAAATGTCAACTTGAAATAGAGACCAAGCTTATTGCTTGTTATAGATTAAGGGTATTATTAAGGAAATGGAACAAGGTGTAAAATAGGTATATATTACGTAGTA
>CAYVCK010000038.1:0-6631 GCA_964450195.1 uncultured Gammaproteobacteria bacterium | reverse complement strand
TATTACTACGTAATATATACCTATTTTACACCTTGTTCCATTTCCTTAATAATACTCTTAGATAATATTAAACTTGTTGCATAATAATATTTTCTTCGTGTCATTCGGGTGAATTTGTGTATTAGGGTCGCTATTGAGAGCTTAAAACCGAGACGAAAAACCCGAATTAGACACGAATGACCCGAATAAAGTTATTAAACAACATTTTTATTATACTACTATTTTAACAAATCACTAAAAACAAACAAGGCCCAAACAATCAATAAAGAGGGGTGTTTTAACCCCTCTTTGGCTTTCTTTTGAGATTTTTGTTTTCTGACAACCTGATCCAACCTAATCCCTGCCTACCTCTCTTCGTATTTGTAAACATCGCCAAGCGGTTTTCTTTGTGCTCGACAAGCGATAACTTGGGCCAAAAGTTCAGCTACTGAAACAATCTTTATATCTGACAAAAGGTGGAGCAGTTTTTCGTTTGGGATTTTGATCGTATCAGAAAAAACGATTTTCTTAAAGCCAGCCCACCTTAGTTTTTCAATAGCTGGTCCTGATAGAATAGGATGAGTAGCAATAAGATACATCTCTTTTGAGACTTCATTCTCGCGCAAGACCTTTACTGTTGCTTCTATTGTCCCGCCCGTATCAACCATATCCTCAAAAATCACGCATTCTCTTCCCTTAATATCCAGGGGCATCGGTAAGGCCTCAACTTGATTGGGGGCAATTCTTTCTTTAGATAAAACAATAACATCTCCGCCGATTAAATGGGCGAATTTTTTTGCTTCATTGCCAATACCAGCATCAGGAGCAACCACCAAGGGGTTTTTGATACCAATTTCCTTTTTGAAAACATCAGCAAAAACGGTGCGAAGCGAGAGGTTGTCAACCGGGCCCCAGAAAAATCCTTGTTCCTGTCGAGCATGAAAACAAATGGTGATCAAAGAGTACATTCCCAACATTTCTAGAATTCTGGCAATCATGGCCGCGGTCACTGGCGCTCTCGGTTCAGAAACAGTATCTTGGCGAGCATAGGGGAAATAAGGCAAAACAACAAAAATCTGTTGGGCATGGCTCCTACGTAGAGCGTCAAGAAGGATAAAAAGTTCCATTAATTCGTCATTAACATGTTGACTGAAGCACTGGAAGACAAAAACTGCCTCACTGTCAGAAACTGATTCTAATGGCCTGGCAAAAATTTCGTTGTTGGAAAAAACAATTTTCTTCTCTCCTACTAAAACCACCTTAAGGATCTTCGCCACCTCTTTAACTAATCTTTCTCCTTTTTCACAGCTGATTATTTTTATTTTTTCCACAGAACACCTCCTTTTAAAAATTATTTATTTCTTTTTTTAATCAAAAAACCAACTAAGATAATAAATAAAGTAATGGCGCTTAAAGAAAGGTATTTTATTTTTTCTGATTGATTAGTTCTTGAAAAAGGATTGATTTTTTCAACCAATGGAATTTTTGTGCCTGATAAAGCGCCGGCCGCTTCAAAATTCTTGCCTTCTTCGGGTTTTTTTATTATTTCAATATCACTTTGATAACGCGGCAAAATCCGATATTCCTCGCCATATTGACTAACAATACCAACCACCTTCGGCCAACTTCCTTCTTTCATTTTTGGCTTTTTAATACTCGCAGTTTTCTTAAGATAAACTTTAATTTCACCTGAGCCATCATCCAAATAAAAATAATTGGTTTTTGACTCAATCATTTCACCAGAAACTAAAACCAAACTGCCTTCTAAATCTTCATCAATTTCACCAGTCTTGACTTCTTTTGGTTGAGGCAAAATTTCATTTTTTAAAATTTTAATATCTTGCTTGCTGCTGATTTTAATTCTTGTTTCTCCTTTACATTCTGCCAATTCGCCAGTAACTTCAATTTTATCACCGATTTTTAAAATGGGAAAATCTTTTTTAGAAGAATAAACTTGAACGCCAGAGCCGGCTAAATAAAAAATTTGAACGCCCAAAATTCCTGGCTCAACAGAAACAACACCCTGAACTTTAACTAAATCACCTAAATCTTGATTGCGAACTTCTGTCAAATCTACTTCAATAATTTTTTCTAATTTCTTATTGCCAGTTTCTAATTTCTCTTCAACACTTTCCTCACTAAATAAATTTTTCTTTCCTGGTGTTAAAATATTTGTCCAATGCCAATCGCCATTTTCATCCAAAGCATAAGAAAATCCTTCTTTGGCTTTCTCGTAAGCAATTTCAAAAAATAAATTTCCTTCTGGATCTAAAATTCGGACTGAATCAAAATTGTTATTCAAAGCAATTTTTGTCTCTTTTCGGTCAAAAACTAAATATTCGCCCGGCAAAATAATTGTCTTCTCTTTAATTCTATATGGCTTACTACCGCCATCAATATCATCTAAAAACCAGCCCTCTAAATCAACTTCCTTTTCGCCAACATTAAAAATCTCAATCCATTCTTGATCATCTTTTCCTTTTGGATTAGGTAAAAATTCGGTCATTAAAATTTCTGCTTCAAAAGAACTTTTAGAAATAATTTTTTCGCCGACTAAAATTTCCACAGTTAATTTGGCCGTATCGCTCGCCCTAAAACTATCTCTTACTTCAAGTTTAACATTATATTTGCCAGCTTTTTTATAAATATGTTTGGCTAAAATCTCTGAACTTTTTGTGCCATCAGCAAAATCCCAAGTATAAGTTAAAACATCAGCATCCGGATCATAAGAATCAGAGGCGTCAAAAATAATTTCTTCGCCTAGTAGGGCTTTGTTTTTTGCCGAAATAACTGCTTTTGGTAATTGATTGGCTTTTTTGATGATATTTTCTTGACCAGGCGTGGCTTGCGTACTCCAAAACCAATTATTTTTCTCATCTCTAACGTAGGTATAGTTTTCCTCAGCAGTACCGCTATATTGAACAAAATCAATTAAATTATCATTGGGTTGATAAAGTCTTAAAGTTTCAGTGCCTGAATTATTTAAAGCAATTTTTGAATCTTTTCGCCATAAAATAAAAAATCCCTTAACTGGAATTTTAGTCGTGGGAAGGTTTTTGGAAGAAATAACAAATTTTGTGCCAGCCGCATCTTCTAATTTCCATCCTTCTAAATCAATTTCTTGGTCAGTTAGATTTTTCAATTCAATAAACTCATTTTCAGTGTCATTACCTTTTGGATTAGGTAAAAGTTCATTGATAATTACACCTGAGGGATATGTTTTTCCGTCTTGACTGGCAAATTTATTTGCTCCGCTTTTAGTTGGCGTTGTGGAAATTTTAAAATCTAAATTATCCTGGTTGGTGTCATAACCATCAATAACTCTTGCCACTGAATTTGGATCCCTAGTCACTGGTGCGTTATCTTCTTTGTTGCCGTCATCCCAGTTGCCATAAACAACCTGATCAATAATTCTTGCTTTTGGATCTCTTAAAATAATAATATCGCCTGAATTATTTAAATATCCTTTAATTTTTTCTACGAGAAAAAATCCTTTGGTGGCGATTGTTCCTGAGATTGTTGTTAAAGCGCCAGAACCTTCTTCAATTTTCCAGCCCGTTAAATCAATCTCTTGCTCGGTATTATTGTAAAGTTCCGCCCATTCTTCTCCGCCGTCAACAGGATCAGAAACAAATTCATTAATGACAACATCAGAAGGATTGAAGTGCCGCGGACAATCAGCTGGACAATTTTGATAATTCTCGCCTGGTTCACAAACATCATTACCACAAATTAGTCTTTGGGGTTGTTGGGGTGGAGGTTCTTGGGGTGGAGGTTCTGGCGGTGGCTCACTAACGGTATAAGTAACAATTAGTTTTGGTCTCAGTGTTGTTAAATCAGTAGAATAATTATTTGAACGAAATACAGCCTCTCTACCGGTTGTTCCACCCTCTTCACGATCCCTGATTAACCAGCCGAAATTTTGATCTGGATTATTGTAAAAATATATAGCATCAGGAGTGACATTCCAAGAAAGCCATATATTCTTTGGTACTCCTGATCCCCCATATAAAATACTATCAGTAAATATACTAGCTATATTCTGTGGCTGGTTGTTCCAATTAATATTTCTCTCTTCCCAATCTTCAAGGACCCTATAAATATCATAACTCCGAGAAACGCCGGGCGCATCAGTAAGATACAATTCTAGCGAGGCTTGAGTGATAGTAGTATTGGGAGGAAGGGGGAATAAATTAAATTTAATAAAAGTTCTTTTATTATCGCCAGATTTTGATTTAACTTTTAAATCAACCATGGTGCCAAAGTTTTTGCCTGATTCTACCTGCTCTACCCTGGCGTCAGCGATAGATGGATGAATTATTAAAGATTCTGCCCTCACCGGCTTTTCAAAAACAAAAAACAAACTCGAAAAAACTAAAACCCCCAATAAAATTACACTCAAAAATTTTTTCATATTTTTAATTTCATTATTTTGAAGTTAGGGGTCTATTAATTGACCCTTTGAAGATTATACTCTTTTTACAAATTTATGCTTGTGGATATTTATTTTTAAAATCAAAACCCAAAACACTATTCTTTACGACATTCCAACATTCTTGAGAATGTCAGAATGTCTATATTAGAATTTGGGGTTATTCGGAAGTTGGGACCCCGAATGCTGAATACTTTGAATTTTTTTATTCTAATGTTCTTGAGAACTCGAGAACGATTTCTGCCTCTTATAAAAATACATGACTCAGGTTTGAGTCTAAAATATAATCCGCATCAACAAACGCTTTTAAACTGAGGGACTGTCCCCCTTTCGGTCCTGTCCCCCTTTCGGTCCCTAACACTTATTTTCTTATTTTTTCTTTCATACGAAAAACGTAGGAGAATATTTTGAAAGAAAATTCGGGTCTTAGTTAATCACCGTAAATATAGATTAATTACCAATAACCTTTAATAAAACCAGTTTCATAACCAATCCAATTCATTATTACAAGCCATATTATAATTCCTATTATTATTAAAATTTTTTGCTACCATTTTTTACCAGAAGTAAGTGTCCATAAAAGAAAAATTGGAAAAAGAAAAATAATCGCAAATATTGGAATGCCTAAAAGATTTAGATCGTTCCAGCCCTTAATAGTGAAAATAACTACAACAAGTAAATAAATGAATGTCCAAAATAAAGAATGAAAATCATAGACAGATTTCATTTTCTTCCACCACTTAATTTTTTGAGGTTGATTATTCATAAATCATTATTTTACCCCACCCTGCTACTCACTGTTTCTTTATCTGATATTTGGTAGAAGTAATTTGATAATATCAAATTTTTGGCTACGGGCAATTTTTGGCTTTTCGCCAGCCGGCCGCCACCGCTTCTTCTTCGGTGCAAAACCATTGCTCTCCTCTTGCCTCATCAATTTTGGTCACATTGTATGACCCACATCCTATTACGTGGTAAATTTTTTCGCCAGAACCACTGATATTGCCTTTAATAGTACAACCAGTTGACGGCTCTATTGTGGATGTTGGCAAGGGCATTGGCGAAGAGATTGAGGTCGGACACAAACCCCAAAGACCTCTCTTTTGTTCTCTGGCTATTCGTTCTGATTCTGTGAATTGGTTTTGGTATTTTACATCAGGTTGGTAAGTAGAGGAATAAGCAAATCCATCTTGAACAAGTGTTAAATTCACAAAAATATCATCAACATAGACATAGCGAAGCAAACGACCGTATTTATCGGTCTCGCTCACGTCTTTTTCTAAACGCACGCTTTTCCCTTCAACTAATTGTTTATTACGATTACTGGCTTCTAGGCCGAAACACTGGACTGGTTTTCGTGGGTCTACTGTCTCTGGAGTATCAATACCAATATACCTAATTTTTTGACCGCCCTTAATTTCAATGGTGTCGCCGTCAATTACTCTGGTGACTAAATATGTTTTTTCTTGTGGGGAAGTTTCTTCCGGCCTCTCTTCTTCTTCAACCATGGGGGGTGTTGTCTGCTGGCGCGGTTTTTCTGTCTTGATATTTTCTGTTTTATTTACTATGTTTTGTTCTCCTTGTTTTGAAGAGAAAGAGGAAGGTTCAGGAGAAGATGGAGTACAACCTGTTATAGCAAAAGTTATAATAGCAATACCTAAAACCAAACAAATTTTCTTAACCCCTTCCTTCATAGATTTATTTTAAGACATCTTTAAACGGTCTCAAGTGGTTTTAGTATATCATTTTTAAAACTCTCTGCTCACTCTGCCCTCACGGGCCTTTCAAAAACAAAAAATAGGGACGAAAAAACTAAAATCCCCAACAAAGTTAAACTAAAAATTCTGTCTTGCTTCATATTTTTTAATTTTAAATAATCCTAAATAAATTGTCAATTACTATAATAGAGCAGGATTACTATCGAGAAACGTTCTCTATAGTCGCCCTGCCTTGCTTCTTGTTTTCAAATTCACGATCTAGAACACCAAAACATACATCGCTTTTCCGTTGACCAAAACGCAGCCACTGTTCACGCCTCACGCCTTCTTTTTTAAAACCAAGTTTTTCTAAAACACGCTGAGAACCAGGATTGTCTGTAAAAGCATCTGCCCAGACTCGATGAATCTTCAATTTTCTAAAAGCAAAACCCAAAACAAGTCGGCCAGCTTCAGTCATATAACCTTGATTCCAATACTTCGGCCCGGACCAATAACCAAGTTC
>CAYVCK010000037.1:0-7781 GCA_964450195.1 uncultured Gammaproteobacteria bacterium | reverse complement strand
CAAATGTTATTTTGATTGGAACTTCTAACGCCAGCACTGATTATGTTCAAGAGGCTTTGAACAAAGGAGTGACGATAGAAAAAATTCAAGAAGTTCTTGTCCGTGAGAAACTTAAGTCGTATTTTCGGCCGGAGTTTTTAAATCGGCTGGATGCGGTTATGGTTTTTAAACCATTAGGACGAAAAGAAATTAAGCAGATTGCTAAATTGGTTCTTGCCAAACTGGCTCAACAATTAGAAACAAAAGGTGTAATTTTGAAAGCAACTGAAGAGGCAATTGAGGAATTAGCTCGAGCTGGTTTTGATCCAGCTTTTGGGGCTCGGCCTTTAAAACGGGTGATTCAAGAAAGGGTTAATAATGCTTTAGCTAATTTTTTATTAACTGGCAAACTTGGCCGGCGCGATATTGCTATTTTAGAGAAAGACGGGAAGATTAGAGTTGAAAAGGGAGAAGCGATTTGATAATGACAAATAAATAATAAAATTTCAAATTTCAAATTGTAAATTGTAAATGTCTAAATTTTTTAGTCATTAGGTATTTAGATATTGATTAGAAATTAGAAATTGGTCATTAGAAATTTTAAAGGGAATCCAAAATTGGTATGTCCAAGAAATTTGTTGTCATCGGATATTTAGTTTTTATTTTCATCATCTTCATTTTATATTTTTATTGGCAGTGGTTGCCAATTCAAAAAGAATTAGCTCCCCAAAAGATTATTATTCATAGAGGAGAAGGTATTAATGAGATTAGTGAAAAATTGGTAAAATTAGGCCTGATTCGTAATAAAACAGTTTTCCAGTTATATGTTTATCTTAAGGGGTTAAGAACAAGATTCCAGCCTGGCGAATATTCTCTTTCTTCTAATTTAAATATCGGCGAACTTATTCGAAAATTAACTAGTCAGTTTCCGTCTCAGGAGAAACAGGTTACTTTTCCTGAGGGTTGGACAAGCAAGGAGATGGCTAGCCGCTTAGATGCCTTTGGTTTGGTTAAGAAAGAAGATTTTTTAAAAGTTGTTAATTCTCCGGCCGGCTTTGCTAATGATTTTGACTTTTTAAAAGATAAACCCTCGAAGGCGTCCTTAGAGGGTTATCTCTTTCCTGATACTTATCGCTTTTATTTAGAAACAAAAATTGAAGATGTTATTAGAAAAATACTGAATAATTTTTCTAAAAAGTTTACTTTAGAAATGCGGCAAGAGGCAAACAGGCAGAAGAGGAGTATTTTCGAAATAGTCACTCTGGCTTCGCTGCTTGAAAAAGAAGCTGATACTGAAGAAGATCGACAATTGATTGCCGATATTTTTTGGCGACGTTTGGCTAAAAACATTCCTCTCCAATCCTGTGCGACGATTAACTATCTTTTGGGTACCAGCAAAAGAAATTTATCTCTTGAAGAAACAAAAACGCCCTCTCCTTATAATACTTATCTTAATGTAGGTCTACCACCTGGTCCAATTAATAATCCCGGTTTAGTCTCAATAAAAGCTGCTCTTTGGCCAAAGGAAAATAATTACTGGTTCTTCTTAGCGACAAAAGAAGGCCAAACGGTTTTTAGTCAGACCAAAGAGGAGCACGACGCTGCCAAACAAAAATATCTAAAATAATAATCTCTTGGCTGCGAAATTAAAGATTAAAAATGAGAAATCAAAAATTGTCACCACAAAATGGGATCCTATCTGCGGGACAATTTAAAATTAAAAAATTTTTAGTTGCTGTTTTTACTTTTTACTTTTTATTTTTACTTTTTACTTTTCCATTTCCTCTTTCTGTTAAGGCAGATTTAGATAATGATAAATTCCAATCTATAAATGAGACAGGCGCCGATGTTTATGTTCCGGGTGAAATGTTGGTGAAATTAAAGGACCAAGAAAGAATTTATAAAATTAAATATCAAGATAACCCTGACCTCGGGAAGATTCAAAAGATTTTATTACCGAGACCAGAGATAGAACACGCTGAACCAAATTATTTAGTGAAGATTAGTTTTATCCCCAATGATCCATATTTTCCTGAGCAGTGGGCTCTAACTAAAATTCAAGCTCCCTTGGCTTGGGATATCACGGCTGGTGGTTCAAGAGAAGTGGTGGTAGCTGTTTTGGATTCAGGCGTTGATATTGATCATCCCGATTTAAAAGAAAACATCCTGATCAATGCGGACGAAATGCTGGGCGATGGTCTTGATAATGATAATAATGGTTACATTGATGATTATTTTGGTTGGGATTTTGTTCGTCAGGAACCGAGTCCAAAACCTAAATTTGATGAACCATTTACTCAAGGAGCAATTCATCATGGGACAGTGGTCGCCGGTATTATTGCTGCCTCTGGCCATAATAACCTCGGTATAACTGGCTTGGCTTGGCGAACTAAAATCATGGCTTTAAGAGTTTTAAATAGCGAGGGCACAGGGAGTGTGGAGGCAGTTATTGGGGCGGTCAATTATGCGGTCGCCAATCGAGCTAATATTATTAATCTTAGTTTTGTTGGCCCAAATCGGAGTGAATTTTTGGCTCAAACTCTAAAACAGGCTTTCCGGGCCGGTCTTTTTATCGTGGCTGCGACCGGTAATGAAACTTCTGGCGAGGGTCGGGATTTAGATCTTCAGCCGATTTATCCTGCCTGTTTAGATATTAATGATTTAGAAAACTATATTTTCACCGTCGCCGCTCTTAATCAAGAAGACAGAAAAGCCACTTTTTCCAATTACGGCAGTCGGTGTATAGATTTATCAGCGCCTGGAACTAGGGTTTATGGTTTGTTGGTTTATCAACCAGACCGAGAAGGTTTTAAAGAATACTACGGCGGTTATTGGTCTGGAACTTCTTTAGCCGCGCCATTAGTTTCAGCCACTGTTGCTTTAATTAAAGCAGTTAATCCACTGGTTAGCAATCATCAGATTCGAGAAATTATTAAAAATCAAAGCGATAGTATTGATAATCTTAATTTGGGGTATATTGGTAAACTCGGCTCCGGCCGACTAAATACTTATCGAGCGATTAGTTATGCTTATTCTTTGTTAAGTAGCCCTTCATCGTTGAATTATATTATTACTGGGGCCGGTCCTGGTGGTGGTCCTCATTTAAGGATTTTTAGACCAAATGGTATGCCGGCTGGTGGTTTTTTTGCTTATGACTCGAAATTTAGAGGCGGATTAAGATTAGCCAGCAATGATGTTGATGGTGATGGTTCTTTTGAAATTATTACTGGGGCCGGTCCTGGCGGTGGTCCCCACTTAAGGATTTTTGACGCGCGAGGCAATGTTAAATCACAATTTTTTGTCTACGATAAAAAATATAGCGGTGGTTTGAATGTGGCTAGTTGTGATTTAGATAAAAACGGAATGGCTGAGATTATTGTTAGTCTCGGTAGCCGGGCACCTCCTTATGTTTATGTTTTTAATCATTATGGCGACCTTCTTTTCAGATTTTTAGCTTACCATCATTCTTTTCGTGGTGGTGTTAATATTGCCTGCGGTGATGTTGATGGTGATGGTTTAATGGAAATTATTACTGGGGCCGGTCCTGGTGGTGGTCCTCATTTAAGGATTTTTGATGCTCAAGGGGTCCTAAAACATCATTTTTTTACCTTTTTGCAAAAATTCCGTGGCGGGATTAAAGTTGCGGTTGGTGATTTGAACGGCGATGGCCAATCAGAAATTATTGTTGGGATTGCTTCTGGCGCGAGCCCTTATGTTAGAATTTTTAATTATCTCGGCTTGCTTCAAACTCAATTTTTAGCTTATGAGAGAGAATACTATGGCGGCGTTAATTTATTTGTTAATGATTTAAATGATGATATGCGAGCGGAAATTATTATCGGCCCGGCTACAAGTCGTGAACCATTAGTGAAAGTTGTTGATAGTGAAGGAACTGTCTTGTATCAGTTTCTTGCTTATGATGCTCGTTTCCGCGGTGGGATAAGATTAGCCACACTTCGTCGAGAATAGTTTATGTTCAAATTTTTTTCTTTAGGGAGAAGAATATCTTTTATTCAACGCCGCCCTTGGCTGAAACAACTAATTAAATTTTCGTTTGTTGGCGGTTTTTGCGCAATTTTAGATTTTTCTGTTTATATTATTTTAACCAGATTTTTTGATTTTTGGCAGACCTATTATCTCTGGGCGAATTTTGTGGCCGCAGTTTCAGCGGCCACGATAAATTTTATTTGGAACAGAAAGTGGACTTTTCGAGTGAAGACCGGAAATGTTTTTCAACAATACTTAAAATTTTGGATCGCCATGGTATCAGGGATATTAGTCTATCAGGCAATTCTCTATATTAGCGTTGAAAAGCTGAATTTTTTAGATTTATTAGGCAAGGCAATCGGAGCAATTTTAGCCATGCTCTTGAGATTTTTCATCAATAAATTTTGGACCTTCAGATAAAGTATAATTTTTGGGGTTGTTTTTAGGTGATGATTATTCTATATGAAATCTAAACAGATTTTAATCTTAGGTTCAAAGGGTATGCTTGGCTCTGATTTGGTTTATGTTTTTCGAGATTTAAAGCCTAGAGCTTGGGATAAAGAAGAGATAGATATTACTGATAAAAATCAAGTTTTTCGAGAAATAAAAAAAATGAATCCGGAAGTTATTATTAACGCGGCGGCTTATACTAATGTTGAGGAGGCAGAAAAAGAGTTTAAATTAGCGAAGAAAATTAATGCTTTAGCCGTTAAATACCTGGCCGAAGTTGGCGCAGAAATTGGCGCGGTGTTTGTTCATTATTCAACCGATTATGTTTTTAGTGGTAGAAAGAAAATAGGTTATGGCGAGAACGAGATTCCTAAAAATCCGGTTAATAAATATGGGCTATCCAAATTGCTTGGAGAACAAGCAATTTTAAATCTCAAATCTCAAAAATCAAATCTCAAATTTTATTTAATCAGAACAAGCTGGCTTTTTGGCTCGCGAATCGAACCCCAAAAGCATAAAAATTTTGTTACTACTATCTTAAAACTTGCTCAAGAAAAAAAAGAAATAAAAGTCATCAATGATCAATTCGGTAAACCGACCTACACTTTAGATTTAGCCAGAGCGACCAGGAAATTGTTAGAAAATAAAAAGACCTTTGGTATTTATCATTTAATAAATGCAGGTTCAACAACTTGGTATAAATTCGCCAAGGGAATTATCAAATTAAGTAAATTAAAAGCTGATATTTTACCCTGTAAAACCTCAGAGTATCAAACATTGGCAAAAAGACCGAAATATAGTATGCTGGTAAATACAAAGTTACCACGATTGAGGCATTGGAAAGAGGCCTTGAAAGAATATCTTTATCGAACAAATAAAAATAAAAAATAAAATACCAAAAATAAAAAATACATATTTAAAACATCAAGATTCTGTTAATGGTCTAAAATTATTAGTCGTAGCAACCAGTCTGGTTGGCGGTTTGTAGTTTTTAGTATTTTTACCAATAACTACGACTGATAGCCAAACTGGTGGCCGAGACTATCAACTTAAAACTTGTTTCCTAAAATAAATTTTTACGTTTGTGTTTTTGAGATTTTATCTTTAATTTTTAATATTAGCGAAGCGCTGCTTATGAAGGGAGTAATTTTAGCCGGTGGATTTGGGACAAGATTATTGCCCTTAACTCGCGTTACTAATAAACATCTTTTGCCGGTTCATTGCAAGCCAATGATTTATTATCCATTAGAAACTCTGGTCAGGGCTGGTATAAAGGATATTTTAATTGTGACTGGCGGTAATAGTCCGGGTGATTTTTTAAAACTCCTCGGTAATGGCAAAGAGTTTGGATTAAGGGAAATCCACTATACTTATCAAGAAGGAGCGGGAGGTATTGCTGAAGCTTTGGGCCTGGCCGAAGACTTTGCTGATCGCGGCAAGATAGTCGTTATTCTTGGTGACAATATTTTTGAAGATGATATCAGTCAATATGTTAAGAGTTTTGAAAATCAGGAATGGGGGACAAAGCTATTTTTTAAAAAAGTGCCCGATCCGGAGCGTTTTGGTGTCGCGGTTATAAAGAATAAAAAACTTATTAAAATTGAAGAGAAACCAAAAAGACCAAGGTCCCCTTATGCGGTGACTGGTCTTTATATGTATGACAGTCAGGTTTGGGAGGTGATTAAAACTCTGAAGCCTTCGGCTCGAGGAGAATTAGAAATTACTGACGTCAATAATTTTTATATTAAACAGGGAACAGCCACTTATGAAATCCTAAAAGGATTTTGGTCCGATGCTGGGACATTTGATTCGCTCCGGCGAGCGGCTAATTTAATAGCCGGAAAAAGGGGAATTAATTATTGAATTTTTATTTTTAAAATCTGCAAACCGTTATTCTCATTTCTTAGAAGATAGATAAAGCCTATTTCATTTAGCCAAAAATTCAAGAGGTTGTCGGCTTTGAATAATTGATAGAGGTTTCGTTTCGGGCCTTCCTTTTCGAGAGCATAAAGAACGTCTTTGGTTTGATAAATTATCCAATCGCCAGTTGGATACCAGGCGGTTTTGATAATTTTAGAGCTTGTTCTGGAAATAATTTCGTACTCGACCATTTCCTGCTGATTTAAGTCTTTTTTCAACTCGCCAATCAAGATTTCATAATCATTATTTCCGAGAAATTGATTATTGGTTCGCCAGGCCACATTTTGAAGCGGGTATTGAAAGAGGGGAATTAATTTTTGCGAAGCGGTTTCCTTTTGAATTAGCCAGAAATAGTTTTCACCTTTAAGAGCGATGAAGTTTTGGATTGGACAGGAATGAAATTGTAAATCCGCATCCTGGATCAGAATATTGATCAGAGAGGTTTTGCGGCTTGGTTCTAAAGGGTAACTATAAAGTATAGAATTGGTACGACTTTCGCTTAGCCAATAGATATCTGGTTCGCGGATAAACCAGTTAAAGGGTATTTTGTTTGTGACTTGATTAAAATTAAAAATCAATTTTTCTTGATTGTTTTTTAAATTCAAAGCATAAATTGAAGCACCCCTTTGTCCATAAATAAAATTAGAATTATTTTCAGGCCATTTTATTAAATTAAATTTCTTTACATCTATTTCTGTTCCGTCAAAGTTAATAATCTTTTTTGTTTTTGGTGTGCTGATAGTTACTGATTCCTCATTAAACGCCCAGTTAATTGCCAATGTTGTTTCCCGGTTTTCGTTTAACTCAGCAACTTTTTGCCCCTTTTTATCAAGAGAAAAAACATAAATTTCAGATCCGGCCTTTTTGAATAATATTTTTGTCATCTTTGGGGAAAGCCAAAAATTTTTTGTTTCCTGAATTGCCTTTTGCCGTTCTATTTTGGGTTGAAGAAGAAAAAGCTTTATGTTTTCTAATAAAGTAGCTTTTTCCGCTAAGATTTCTATTTGTTTTTTCCAGGGCTGATAGTTTGTTTTTTGCAGTGTAAGCTCATATTTGCCAGGCAACAAGCTAGAAAAGTTTGCTGGGGTTCTACCACCTGATTTTATAAACCAGGGTAATTTTTTGTAAATAAATATTGATTCATGCCAGGGTATTTTTTTAGTTTGACCATCTAAGGAAATAATGGCATTATATGGAAAAGAGGTAACAAAAAGGTTGCCGGTTTTGGTTAAGCGATGATAGCGAAAGTCATAACGATAACCATAGCTATAAAGAATGATTAACGGCGCGGCGGCAATAAAAATAAAGATAAAGAGGATAATAATGAGAATTCTAATTTTAGAAGACATACCTTATCAAAATTTCCCCGCCCGCCATTCGTTTGACGCTCTATTAAATTAGAGTCTTTTGTAAAAAACAGAGAATATTCTAATATAGAGATTTTT
>CAYVCK010000036.1:3158-7987 GCA_964450195.1 uncultured Gammaproteobacteria bacterium | reverse complement strand
TTTTGAAAAATTCTAAATGTGTTGGACCGATCGCAGTAATGATGCCGATTTGACAAGAAGCAATTTTTAAAAGATAAGCAATGTCACCTGGGTGGTCAGCGGCCATTTCTAAAACAAGAATTTTTGGATATTGTTTTTGTTTAAAGATAAGCAAAAAAAATCCACCTAAAAAAATTAATAGCCAGTCAACAAAAGATCTATTCGTAGACTGTCTTCCTAAAATAGTCAAAGGTAAACCAATCTCATTATTATAATTTTTCGGACTGGTCCGAACGTTAAAATGTTTTTTAAGAACCGTATAAACTGCTTCTTTGGTTGACGATTTACCCACACTCCCTGTAATGCCAATAATAAAAGGTTTATATCTTTTAACCACTAGCCTGGCTAGAATTTTCAAAATAAATTGGATGATTTTTTTAGACATACCTTAATGGGTTCAAAAATGGGTTCAAAACCCAAAACTCAAATGTCAAATCAAATCCAAAATTTAAAATCCAAAATAATATTTTTGACATTTCAATTTTAATCATTGATTTGAAATTTAGATTTTGTCATTTGGAATTTTTATCGATTGGGTGGTATATTGTAGTATTTTAGAAGAAAATCAGCGATTTGGCCGAAGATTGGCGCAGCGGTTGATTCGGCAAAACGACCAAGTTTTGGCCGATCAATTACTACTAAACCAACAAAAGCAGGATTATCCACCGGTCCAAAGCCAACAAAAGAATGGATAGCTTCTTGTGAATAGCCCTGACCAGTTTTAGGAATTTGGGCAGTGCCAGTTTTTCCAGCTATATAATAACCAGGAACCCGAGCTAAACGACCGTAACCCTTTTCTAAGACAGAAACCATCATGGCTGACAAAGTAATAGCCGTCTCTGGTTTGAACACCTGTCTAACAACTTGAGGTTGATTGATTTGTATTTTACCGTTTTGCTTAATGATTTGTTTAACTAGATGTGGTTTCATTAATTTTCCAGAATTAGCAATCGCACCAACCGCAGCAACTAATTGGATTGGCGTAACGCTTAAACCTTGACCAAAAGAGGCAGTGGCTAAATAAATAGGATTTTTTTCTTCTAGATTTTTAATATTACCAGGAGATTCGGCCGGTTGTTCAATGCCAGTAAGAGAACCAAAACCAAAGGCTTTAACATAGGCACGGAATAGGTCCGGGCCAACTTTTTGGGCGGCAAAAATTGCTCCGGCATTGATTGATTTTTCTAAGACATTGGTCATCGTCTTTTCGCCATAAACCTTTTCGTCAGCATTCCTAATGATATAGCCGCCAATTTTTACTTTCCCAGTATCAAGATAAGTGGTTTCAGGCGTAACCTGATTGGTATCTAAAGCAGCGGCCATAGTAATTAGTTTGAAGACTGAACCAGGTTCTATGCTCCAAGCAGAAACAGCATTACTAAAAAGTTTATAGTCGCGGACCTGATGATAATTGTTTGGATCAAAACTCGGCCAATTACACCAAGCGAGAACAGCGCCAGTTTTTGGATCTAAAATAATAATACTCCCGGCCGCTGCTTGTGTTTTTAAAACACCATCTTTTAGAACTGAACAGGCTTGTCGTTGAATAACTTTATCTAGGGTTAAAATAATGTCTGCGCCATTAATTGGTTCATCAATTTTCTTAGTCGTGCCTAGAATTAAAATATTGCCAACCGATTTTTCTGCCTTTAGACTGCCTGATTGACCAGCCAATTCTTCTTCTAAATATTCTTCGAGACCGTATTGACCCTGACGAATATTATCTTTGATGCCCAGATAGCCAATAACATGAGCAAAGAGTTCTCCTTCAGGATAATAACGAAAAAATTCTTTTTCAATCGCTATGCCTGGCAGTCCCATTTCTTTTATTTCTATTGCTTCTTCCGGAGTAAGATTCCTTTTTAGAATTTCATAAAAATCACCAGGCCGGGCAAGTTTATTTTTTAATTGATTGAAGTCTTTACTTTCTTCATCCAAATTTAAAATAGGCGCTAATTTATGCGCCGTACCTGTTAGGTCCTTTATTTCTGCCGGGACAGCATAAAGCAAGTATTTCTCTATATTAAAGGCCAGGATTTCTCCTTTGACGTCTTTGATAAGGCCACGTTTGGCTAGAAGAATTTTTTCTAAATGATGAGTGAGCCCTGCTTGTTGTTTATAGAATTTATAATTTAAGACCTGGAGAACAAAAAGCCTACTAACAACAATGATGCCTAAAATAAAGATAACAATCATTAAAAATTTCAATCTGCCAAACGAGTCTTCAAATGATTTTTTTTTCAATGAATATGGCTTCATGAGTAAGCCTTATTTATTCTGATACATTATTTAGCGACGATTATATTTTCTTTAGGAGCGAGATAATCAACGATGCTAATCTTAAACAGCGAGAAGTCTTGTATCGCTTCATCTAATCTAACCATTGATTCTTGTTGATTAACCCCTGTCTCTAAAACTGAATTAGCGCTTTTTAATTCATTTACTCTTTCCTCTAAGGCCGCGATCTTGAAGGTGTAGTTAGCAATAGCCGCTGTTTCTAAGGCAGTAAGAATTAACATTGCCATCGTCCCCCCACCTAAAATGATGCCGATAACTGACAGATTTAAGATAGATCTTTTTGACGATCGCATAAATTCCTTAATTAGTTATTAGTTATTTTTTCGGCTACTCGAAGTTTAGCACTTCTTGCCCGGGGATTTTTTAATATCTCTTCACGACTTGGTCTGATTGGTTTTTTAGATAAAATCTTTAATCTTTTTTCATTTTTAAAATATTCTTTTACAATTTGATCTTCGAGAGAATGATAACTAATCACCGCTACTCGCCCGCCTCCTATTAAGAGATTGGTGATTTGTGGCAAAACAATTTTTAGATTTCCTAATTCGTTGTTAACGTCAATCCGGACGGCCTGAAAAATTCTGGCTAAAGTTTTAATTTTAAATTTTGATAAAGATTCTTCTTGGAAGAAAATTGATCTTACTAGATCTTGGGTTGTGACGATTTTTTTCTTTTTTCGAAATTTAACAATATTTCTAGCAATAGCTTTAGCCCTCCTTTCTTCGCCATATTTCTGAAAAATTTTAGTTAATTCTTTCTCTGACCATTGATTAATAATTTCATAAGCTGTTATTCCTTCCGACCCATATCTCATATCCAAAAATTCATTTCGCATAAAACTAAAACCCCTTCCACTTTTTTCCAAAAGATCGGTTGAAAGGCCTAAGTCCAAGAGAACACCGTGAACTGGATAAAAATTATACTTTTGAATAATCTGTTTTAAGTTAGCAAAATTATCATTAACTAAAATTAATCTATTTTTGACATTTGAGACCAGAGCACTCGAATGGTTTTGAGTACTCGGCCGAGCACAAAACTTGTTTTGTGCTCTGGTTTGAGATTTGAGATTGGCAAGCTCGGCGATAGCCCCTTCCCATAAATCTATACCCAATAACGCTCCTTTTGTCCCAATGAGTTCCAAAATTTTAAAAGCATGTCCGGCCCGGCCAATAGTGCAATCAATAAAATTTTGATTCGGCTGTGGATTCAAATATTTAATCACTTCATTTAAAAGAACAGGAACATGCATAGCATAACTTTAGACAATAAACTATAGACTTTAAGTTTAGGATTTATAGTTTACGGTTTATGATTTAAATTTATACTCCCAAATTTGAAAGGGTCTCTGCTATATTCGAACTTTCTTCTTCTGTCTTCTTTTTGTATTCTTTCCATTTTTTCTCGTCCCAGATTTCTAAACGATTATAAAGTCCGGCCATAATCACCTTTTTACTTAAACCAGCGTATTGTCTTAAATAATCAGGTAACATAATCCGACCGAGTTTGTCCATTTCTACATTCATTGCCCCGGCTAACATTAATCTCGTAAAAGCTCTGGTCCTGGTCTGGCTAATTGGCAATTGAGCCAATTTTAAAGCCAAAGTTTCCCATTCTTTTTTAGGATATAAGAAAAGACAGGCATCAATCCCCCTGGTAACTACTGCGTTTTTGCCTAAAACTGGTCTTAATTTAGCTGGGATAGCTAATCTGCCTTTATTATCTATCGTATAATGGTATTCACCAATGAACATAATACCTATAAATTACGAATTTAAACGAATTACGAATATACGAAATACGTTATTCAATTCAGGAGTTATCCACATTGGGTTAAGATCTAAGTTATCCACAGGTTTGTTAACTTATCCCCACCTTTATCCACAACTATGCACTACAAATACATAATACGCCATTTTTATCCACAGGTCAAACCCACCTGTGGATAACTTCTATGACACTCAAAAATTACAAGGCAAGGGTAGATAACTTCAAAAATAAAAATAGGGGCTATTCCCCTATTTTATTATTTTGTCTTTTTAAACAGTCTGAAAATCGCCCTAAATTTTAAAATGCCAACTTAAAAACTAAAGCAGCCACAAAGACAAGACCCAAAAAAATATAAGTTAATTGAGATAATTTAATAGAATATTCTGGTTCGCGATCACCCAATATTTGTGCCCGTTTATGCATAATAAGCATCAAGATACCATCAACAACCCCCAACCATAAACCTAAGAAAATAATAATTTGAATAAAATTATAAAATCCTAATAAATAGAGGGTCAAAGGAATAAAACAAACTAATGCTGAAGCAATGATTTTTGCCACTTTCAAATCATAAAAAAGTATCTTCTTTAAAACTATTCCCAAAACCAAATAAGAGGTTGCAACATTCAAAGTCCCAAAAATTGCCCCAAGATAAAGGATGCCTCGGCCGAGCACAGAACTAAAACTGCCAATTGCTTCAGCAGTAATAGATTTTCCCACTACCC
>CAYVCK010000036.1:0-3088 GCA_964450195.1 uncultured Gammaproteobacteria bacterium | reverse complement strand
AAGAAAATAAAAAATAAATTAGAATTGGCGCACAACTACCAATAATAATTCCTCGTTTTAAATTTCTGCCTTTCTCTCCTATAACCTCGCGCATTTCCGGAATAGCCGAGCCACCACTTAAAGAATAGAAAATTGCACCCCAGGGTAAAAATAGATATGAGTAATCAATAAATGAAATATTAGATAGTTTTATTCTTGGCAAACCATAAAAAATAATGATTAAAACAACTAAGATTAACAATCCTGTCATTAAAGAATTAAAAAGAGCTGCCTTTTTCCAATCAGCCACAATAAAAACTGAAATTAAAACCCAAAAAAATAAAATATAAAAAATTTTAGGCAAATGACTGAAAAAAATAATCTGTAAGAAGGTGCTCCCCAAAATAAGATAAACCAGAATTGAACCAGAAATACTCACCAAAACAGAAATTAAAACTATAAATTTACCGTATCGACCAAGGTATCTTTCAGCAAAACCAACAATACGCGATGGTTTTTTTGTTCTTAAAACAATTTCCCCGTAGAATAAATGAAGGAGTAAAACAACAAAACCCAAAAAAATAAAATAAAAAATACCGGGCAAAATCCCTGATTTAGAAATCACATAAGGCAAGGCAAAAATGCCAGCGCCAATAACCGTGCCAATTAAAATTAAAGTAGCATTAATAGTTTTTCTGTCAAACATAAATATCTAAAATTTCTAATTTCTAAATCCGAAATTCCCCGCCTGCCACCCGCCCGCAACTGCGTAGCTGTTGGCGGGAGGCGATTGGCGGGCAGGTAAATAATTTCAAAATTCTAAATTTTAAATCCCAAACAGTTTTGAATTTGTGATTTTGATTATTGGAATTTGTTTGTGGTTTAGTGTTTAGGATTTAGGATTTATTCTAGTATGCGTTAGTCCCAGACTCGTCTATTCAGACGAGACTAACCGGGTAATATTAGTGTCGCATTAATTATTTTAACAGTTTTGTTTGATCAATTTTGCTTGAAAGTTTGGCATATTCTGAATTAACCCGATCAAGTGCTAAACGAGCGTTATTGAGATGAGAGGTTAGAATTCTTAATTGTTCAGAAAATTTTCCTGAATCTTTTTGGATAGCGGCTAACATTTCTAAAATTCTTTTGGTTGCTTCTTCAATTCTTTTTCCTTCAAGACCAATCATTAAAACCTTTAAGAAATAGTAAAAACTATTTGGTGAAACCACTAAAACTCTTTTATCAACCGCATAGCGATTAAGATCAATGTTTTTAATCACTTCATAATAAACCGTCTCGGCCGGAATATACATGACCGCAAAATCAACCGTTCCTTCCTGAGGCAAAATATATTGTTCAGAAATATCATCAATATGTTTTTTCACATCACGCGCAAAGCCGCGGAAATATTCTTTTTTTTCTTTTTCTTCTTTGGTCTGAATATATTTCTGGAAATTTTCCATCGGAAATTTCGAATCAATCGGAATTATTCCTTTATCAGTTTTTAAAATAGCATCAATCACCCGGCCAGTTTTAAATTTGTACTGAATTTTAAATTGAGTATAAGGAAAATATTGCTCTAATAAATCTCGCAAGACTTGCTCACCAATACTACCTCGCAGTTTCGGTGACTTTAAAAAAGTTTGTAAATCACTCATCTGCCTGGCTGTTTCTTGCAGTTCGCCAATCACTCGAGCGGCTTGAGTCAATCTTTCATTAGTGGTGGAAAGTTGTTTTTGAATCATTTCGCTACTTTTATCCAGCCCGCCGCGCATTTCTTGACGGGTGGCGGAAAGTTCTTGTTGGGTGGTTTTAATGAGTTCAGCCACCTGACTTAAAGGATTTTCTTTTGTCTCTTGGACCTTTTTTAGCTGCCTTAACTGATAAATAATCAATAAAAGAAGAATAGTGAAGAAAATAATGAAAATGTAGATAAATAGCGTCATTTTATTATTTTAACATGTTTTGCTCTAAAAATCAAAAAATGTGAATAAATAACCCTTGACAAAATAACGAGAATATACTAATATTTTTATAATTAAGGAGATTTTGTTCTTTGAAAGTCAAAAGTAAATTAATAGGAGGAAAAATGATAAGTTTTTTTACCGGTCTTTTATTGTCTTCGTGGTTTTCATTACTGAAAATCGAAAAAAAATCAATATTGACAAGAGAAATGATAGGTCTTTTTATTACTGCTCTATTGTTTTTTGCCCATCTTCTATTGTTTTGGTTGATAGTGGGATTTATAGGTGGCTTTCTCGCAACTGCCCTACATCCGTTCTTTTTTTTACTTTTTCCGATTTTTTCAATCCTCGATTGGTTTTTTTACTCTATTCTTTTTCGCTCTATTCTAGGAATAATCTTTTTCTTAGTGGCTTTTCTTTCAACGTCTGAGATAGTTACCGAAATAAAGTTTAGAAAAGAAAGGAAAAAGAAGAATGAGTTTTACAGAACAGACCAAGTGGACATAATTGTCATTATTATTTCTCTTTGTCTTGGACTATATTTTGGAATGAGGACAGGTAATAGTATAGCTCAAACGACTATTGATTTAACCACTCCCAATAAAAACGGTCATTTTTATTTTTTCTAAAACCAATTTTAAATTTATTTTTCAAAACTGCTAATAATGGTAATCCTAAAAAACCATAAATAACTAAGCCGATCAATCTAATTAAAAATGCTTTACAATGTTCTGAATAATAACCACGATATTTTTTTATTAAATAAAGAGATTTTTTTAATTGTTCTTTTTTATATTTTTGACTAATCCTGTGATGATGAATAAATTTCATGCCATAAAAATCAAGAATCGCTATTTTACCGATGGTGCCTAATTTTAAAACCAAATCATAATCTTCAACATGTTTTTCTTTTTCTGCCTCGCTATAACCGCCTACTTTTAAAAGAGCATCTTTGCGAAACAAAATTGTTGAAGTAATAAAAAAATTATTGAGCAGCATCTTTTTTCTTAAGGTTTCGTCTAAACCTGATTGATCAATTTGATAAAGTTCTTGATTATTTTTATCCACCACTATTGATTTTGTCCCAACCAAAACATAATCGGGATTTTTGT
Source organism: uncultured Gammaproteobacteria bacterium (assembly GCA_964450195.1). Lineage (GTDB taxonomy): Bacteria > Patescibacteriota > Patescibacteriia > UBA2591 > CALHIP01 > CAYVCK01. The sequence goes on along the minus strand of CAYVCK010000036.1, from coordinate 33 downwards.
CTAAAAATTCAACCTGTTTTTTAAATTTATTTT